>JAJVIP010000002.1:0-39255 GCA_022072025.1 Elusimicrobiota bacterium | reverse complement strand
AGATTCTTGAAGTCGAAATAGGTTTGCGTCGTGTTCGTCGTTGACTGCAGCAGGCTCGAGAAGTTTGCCGCCGTTGAGACCTGCGCGTCATAACTCGCGCCCCCGACATACCCCCAATTGATCACCATTGAATGCGAACTCGTGTAACTCACAAACGGTTGCAGGTTCGTCATATGCACAGCCTGCGCCGTCTCCGTTGAGATCGTGTTGGGACCAAAACTGTTAAAGGTTTCGGTGTCCACCCGCACTCGGAAATAGACACTGCTACCGGCAGGGAGACTATTGATTGTCAGAGTAGGAGTTGATATGGCCCCCGTGAACACCATTGGTGAAAATGCGGGGTAAAGCGACATTTCCGCATAATAGGTGGTACCCAAGTTCGCCCAGTTTACGCTGACCGTATTCGACGACACCGCCGTCACTTGGGGGTTCAACAACGTCACCAACACCGCCGGCGCCGTGATGGTCGATATCGTGTTCCCCACATAGGCGGTGGGGGTTTCAGTCGCCAACTTCACATGGAAATAATAGGTCGTGTTCGCATTCAGATTCTTGAAGTCGAAATAGGTTTGCGTCGTGTTCGTCGTTGACTGCAGCAGGCTCGAGAAGTTTGCCGCCGTTGAGACCTGCGCGTCATAACTCGCGCCCCCGACATACCCCCAATTGATCACCATTGAATGCGAACTCGTGTAACTCACAAACGGTTGCAGGTTCGTCATATGCACAGCCTGCGCCGTCTCCGTTGAGATCGTGTTGGGACCAAAACTGTTAAAGGTTTCGGTGTCCACCCGCACTCGGAAATAGACACTGCTACCGGCAGGGAGACTATTGATTGTCAGAGTAGGAGTTGATATGGCCCCCGTGAACACCATTGGTGAAAATGCGGGGTAAAGCGACATTTCCGCATAATAGGTGGTACCCAAGTTCGCCCAGTTTACGCTGACAGAATTTGAAGACACCAATGCGAAATAGGGATTCAATAAAGTCGCCGAGGTAAACGACCAATTGGTATTGTTTCCTAAGTCGGTACTTGAACCCGACGCTTGTATCAAAGAGCCCCCTGAAGCATTGGAATCTCGAACACTGACATTCACCACGGTTTGACTGGATCCGAAGTAAGAAAGATTCCAAAGGGAACTGGACACTTGCGATATCAACCCGATGTTTTGCCATTCAAGGGTATTAGAAACACCAACATGCGCTCCAGGAGAAAAATAAAGCGTACTTCCTGATGTTGTGCCTCTTAGAGCGTAAAACGTCGTGCTACCAGAAAGCGCCGACTGAGTCCCCCCATTAAATTTAACCACGGAGTTGCCCGGGATAAAATTCGCACTGTTGTTCCAATTTCCTTTAACAATAATTTGATTATTAACCGGCAACAAAGTGCCTGAAATAAGGGTTACGCTTCCATCAATTTCGATATTTGACAACAATTCAACGCCGGTCGAGGTTTGAATCTGAAAATTTTTAAAAGGATTGCCTGGAAGGGTTTGAATCTTTTTCACGTTGTTAAAAACAGAATCGCGAAATGTAAAAGTTGAATTATCAGCGATGAAAAGTCCCCCCGTTTGAATCCAGTTATACCCCACTTCGTGAATAAAATTGCCCGCTCTAAAAACCCCGGACACCAAACGGAAATTAACGGCATCTGCATAGTTCATGGGGGCGTTCATGACGACTTCGGATGAAGAATTAATGGTGAGCTTTCCAAAGAAATCCGCTTTGGGCGCTATCACTTGGGTGGAGGATCCGTTCATAATAAATTCTGAATCTACGGAGTAACCGGCAGCTCCAGTGACATCTAAATCCCCCCCCACCGTAAATTTAACTCCAGGATAATTGAACTGACCGGACTTCACTTTCATATGAGAGGTGACCCCGATATCTGTTGATATCGTAATCGCCGTTGTCCAGAAAAAACTCGAGTCCACACTAAATGTTTTTAAAATCAAACCGTTGATGTTCCAAGCGCAACTGTGCGTGGTCGATCTATAATCAAAGAGCACATCGTCTCCATTTTGAGGGACAATCCCGCCCAGCCAATTTTGAGAAGTTGACGCTAAATTGTTGGGGCCAGTGCCCAACCAGATTTTTATATTCCCCAGCAAGGTTATGGTTGATATTTCGTTTAAGGCGTAACTCGCATCCGACTCCGATGAAATTTTCACATGAAAATAATAAGTGGTATCGGGCAAAAGATTTCCGAAGGCACGGAAATTGGAATTGTTGGTGATCGAGGAAAGAACGCTTGAAAAATTCGAATGCGTGGAAAGCACCGCGGTATAACTGCCGGTTGAACCATTCTCCCAAGAAACAACAATGCCTCCTGTTGAAACATTTGTGACAGTGGGGTTCAGTGAAGTGGCTGTTGCGGGGTTTATAAAACAAAAAAGCCCCATCAACATGATGGGACCCAGCCAATTGATTTTGTGTTGCCCCTCTTTAATAGATGTGATCATAAGAACAATTAAATGTAATAGGGGCCTGTGACAAAGCCGTGACAAAACTCTCAACAATCCAACGATAATTTATGGGAGGCTAATTTAACGGAAGAATGAAAACGATTGAACAAGAAGGATATGCGGAATTCAACCTTAAATAGTGAAAAAAATCACATATCCCAATAACCCGTTAAGCCCCGAAAATGGTGCAGAACCGAATCTTAAAAATTCGGTATGGGATAAGGCGTCAGATGGCACTTTTGCTAAGATTCGCCCCAACTTCCCACTACTTTCCTTTCATTCACCTCTAGATTTTGGTGGTCGTAGCTCAATTGGTTAGAGCGCAAGGTTGTGGACCTTGAGGCTGCGGGTTCAAGTCCCGTCGATCACCCGCCTTCGCAAGACGCGGCTACACGGCAAGCCGCAGCTTCGACGTGGTAAACCCCTCCACAGATTAACCGAAGCAATTCGCCGCGAAGACGCCACGTCGAAGCCGAAGGCGTAGACGGGCAAAACTCCCCTCAAGTAACCCTTTGGAGGGGAATCATGTACGTGTACATTCTCAGAAGTCTTAACTTTCCGGATAAATACTACGTCGGATTAACGAAGGATTTGAAACAGCGGCTGAAGCAACACAATAACGGAGAGTCGGACTACACCAAAACGTTAAGGTGTTGGAAGTTGACTGCAGCCTTTTGGTTTTCAGATATCGACAAAGCAGTTTCATTTGAAAAGTATCTAAAGACAAAATCAGGCCGTGCCTTCCGGTCCAAACGTTTTTGAACTTGCTTTCGGAAGTGCGGCGCTGAGCGCAACGATAATCTCGAGTGAACTTCTTTTCATTTTGCGGATAAAAAGGCAATGATTGAAGCGCTCTGCAACTTTATAAAGTTTTGTTAATTAATTAATACATTATAAAGTTACATATACTGCCCTTTTATGGACATCCCACAAAAATTACAGGTGATTCAAAAGAGACTCGGACTCACGCAGACCAAGTTGGCGGACAAGTTCGGCGTCTCTTTTGTTGCTTTCAATAGTTGGTGGAGGGGAAAGTCGAACCCTCGTCCCAAGGCGTTGGCCGCTATCAATGAACTTTATCTGGAGGTTACCGGACAGAAAATTATTCCCACCGCCGAACTCGTTGTTAAAAAACAAGCTCTCTTTGAAAGATCGGCTCAATACAAAAATGTCATTGAGGAAATTCTGAAAAATCGCGATATCAAAGATCAGTACATTTTGAAGCTGACTTATAACAGCAATAGTATTGAAGGCAGCACCCTTACCGAGCCAGACACTGCCGCGATTCTTTTCGACAATGTTGCTCTGCCCGATAAAAGCCTCACTGAACAGTTGGAAGCAAAGAATCATCAGACGGCCCTCAATTATCTTTTTGATCATCTTTTGAGTGGCAAGACCATCAATGAAGATTTGATTTTGAAGCTCCACGGAATTTTGATGAACAGCATTCGTCCCGATGCCGGGTCATACCGACGTCATGCTGTGAGGATCACTGGCATTCATTTGCCTACGGCGAATTATTTGAAAGTTCCTATCCTCATGTCTGAACTGATGAGTAAAGCGGAGGAGAGAAATAGTGACATTATTGCGACTTCATCCGTTGTGCAGAGCCGTTTTGAACAGATTCATCCCTTTTCTGATGGAAATGGCCGCGTCGGCCGTCTGATTATGAACGCAATGCTCCTCAAAGCGAATCTCGCCCCAGCCATTATCAAACAACAGCAAAAACAGCTCTATTACACTTATCTCTATAAAGCCCAGACGGCCGGCGATCACAGTCAACTGGAAAACTTCCTATGTAACGCCGTCATCGATGGGTTAAAAATTTTGGAGCGGAAGGATTTGGAAACCAGTTGAAAGACGGCGCATGTTTAATGTCCCGGTCGTCATTCCCGAAATTCTCAATCGGGAATCCATTTTTCTTTCAGGATGGCCATCCGTCCCATTCAATAATTTCATGAATGCTGGGACTTTACCGGCATTGTTATCATTGTCGAACGGGTCCGACAGAGACATTCGGGGGTAACCACCTTTTCCGTCTCAAAATCCGGGTTTATAAAAAGGGGCTGATAAATTAGTGCAAATTGGCCTATTCGGATTATGGTTGACATGTGGTTAAATTACGCTGTAATATAACCACATGTTTATAGTACGGAATATTCAACCTTTTGTTCTCCGGTCAAAGAAGTCCGTCCTGTTGCTCGGTCCCCGACAAACAGGGAAATCAACTTTCATTCAACATCTCGCGCCAGATATCACCATCAACTTAGCCCATGAACCTACCTTTCTTGATTTTGCAAGAAATCCCAATGAACTCGAGGAAAGGCTTGCTGCGACAAAGGGAAAAAATATTTTTATAGATGAGATTCAAAGGCTCCCTAAATTACTTAACACACTTCAGGTTATTGTCGACGAAAATCCCTCTAAGTTTAAGTTTTATTTAACTGGATCCAGTGCGCGGAAATTAAAAAGAGGGCATGCCAATTTACTGCCTGGAAGAATCCATTCCTATCATCTGGGCCCCCTCGTCTCATCAGAATTGCAGTATCAACTGGATTTGAATAAAGCTCTATCAACCGGATTGCTGCCAGGTATTTGGGTTGAGCCTGATGCATATGAAAGGGAAAAGACGTTATCGAGTTATGCGGTGACGTATCTCAAAGAGGAGATTCAAGCTGAGGCCTTATCTCAAAATATTGAGGGCTTTTCGCGCTTCTTGTTTGTCCTGGCGGCCGAAGCAGGAAAATTTCTTGATCTTTCGAAATTGGCTGGTCAAGCAAAAATTCCTCGCCAAACGGCGTTGAGATACTTTGAAATCATGGAAGACACTCTCATTATTCACCGATGCGAGGCATTTGGAAAATCAGAAAGGAAGAGGCTTGTTCAAAGACCGAAGTTTTTCTTTTTCGATACTGGGGTTTTAAATGGATTGGTCAATAATTTTACAGCCTCGTCGGATCGAATCGGCACTTTGTTTGAGCACTTTATTTTTAACCAATTCATCCATAGCTGTAATGCGAGAGATAAAAGCTTTCGCATTTCTTCGTATCGAACCGAACATGGGGCTGAAATTGATTTCATATTTGAACTTGATGACAAGGTGTATGCCATTGAGGTTAAAGCGTCCAAAAATGTGGGATCTTCAGATTTAAGGGGTTTTGAGAGTTTTGCCGATTACTATGGGAAAAAATTTGAGGCTTTTGTCTTGTACCTTGGAGATTCTTCCAGAAAAATTGGAAAGGTTCAGATTATGCCATGGCAACAATTTTTTAGAGACTTGGATCTTTAAAATGCCGATTTATCCAAACCGAAATTGGAAGGTGGTTCTACATCTGCTCTAGCCAGTAAATGAGTTGACAGGGAGGAAACCTCCCGCTCAGAAACCGTTAACTCTTCTCCTGACCACTTCAGTTTACGCGGCGGACAGTATGGCGCGGAGGGCTTTGTCCAAACGGTCGATTCCAGCATTCGTTATTGGGGGAATGAACTCGTCGAATGAAATGAATTTCTTGAGCCCAAGGTCTATTTTCATATCGGGTGGAACGATGACAAGAGTGGCGTTTTGGGCCATTTCAGAGAACTTCTTTTGATCCCAAAGAATCCGGGATTGAACAGTCAAACCAAAGCTCTGTAAAGCTGCAATGGCCTGTTGAACCTCAGGCCGTGCCTCCTCATCTGCCATGAGATCGATTTTTGTTGACGCCATTCGAACAAATGCCGCCATCATCCGGATTTTCCGAACTCGTCGTTCCGAGTCTGATGCGGACTTCCCTTTGAAAACCATAAGGCAATTATCGCCTGTGTTTGTTGAATCCAATATTGTTTGAGCGGTTCCTGTTCGGACGCTTTTCCCAAGCGCCACGGCGATGAGCACTTCCAGCGCCTCGTCTGAAATTTGAGCGTGAGTTTTTTCCGAGATTCTGGTTCTAATCGCCTGCAAGAGGTCGGGATTATTGGCCAGCTGTTCAATTTGATCGATCAGCGCGGCTTCGTGATTACTGGAAGACGTAATCTCGCCACCCACATTGATGGGAGCAACCGGCGCCAGACGCGATATATCCTTTTCGAGAAATGCCGTTAACACATCGGAAATCCATTCGACACCGCTTAAGGTCACGACAATCGTCCTTTGATTTCGTGTTACTTTGAGGGTCGCATCTGACTCCATTCGGCGATACATTTCATTGGCCTCGTCTGACCGTTGACCTATATCGTCTGATTGCCAGGCGGATAAAACGTTTTTCCTCAACAACAATGTGATGGTTCGCTGAAGAAAGCCTTTTCCTTTAATGAAGGTGACCGTGAAAGGTTTACTCGACGTTTTATCCTTATCGATATCCACGTTTGCGCGAGCCGCCAAAGAAAAGGTGCCGTCCGAATTATTTACGAGTGACACCACCCAATACCGATTCCTATCGGTCCATCCCACGGTCTTTAATAAAACAGCGGTCAGTTCTCCATCGGATATTTGATTTTCCAGAGACACTTGCGTGACGCTGTCGGGAAGATAGGCCAATAAAGATTCTGCATTGATGGCGTTGATAGGCGCGCGCAAATTTCTGATTTTGTCTTGTAATTGCGATAACTTCTGGCGGAGGGGGTGGTTTTGAAAAATACCGGAATGGGATTTGAGGATCTGTTGAGCTTCCGAGAGACATTCCAAGGCGCTGTCTAATTGACCACCATTCATCTTCTTGCTCGATTCATAAAACAAAAGTTCAATCAACTTCGTCAGTCCATCAGTCCTGATTTCCACGAGAAGACCGGAAGCGGACGGATCATCGGACTTTAACGTCTCAAGGCTGGAAATCAAACGCTTTATTTCATTTGTGTTTCCCTGCCAAGCCGCATGGTCGATTTGATCGCGAATTTTGAACAAATCGGTAGTGGTAACGACACCGTATGGTTTCGATGTCGCCCGCCCCGCAAACGCCGCCGCGCCCGCCAAATAAATTCCCATGCCCCATCCAGCTGAAAAACCAAGCGCGGGCAGAACGAAACACGAAGCGATCACGAGCGCGAACATCCCGAACTGCAACAGGAACGGCCTCCATTCAGTGGTATCGCCGCGCGCGTGGCGACCTTCGTGGAGGGGAACAAAAACGAGAGCCAGCACAAAGTGGGTGACGTAGCGGATCGGGACTCCGAAAGTGCGGATCGACTTCGATGGGGAGGTCATTCCAAAAGTGAGGAGGCGATAGAGGCGGGGATTTACTTCAAATCGAGATTTGTTTGGGTTGTATTCAATGAAGTGGGCGGCGTCAGAGAAGACAGCATCGCGGCCGTAAAGAAAAATTTGTTCCGGCGGACCGGTGTTGTCCACGTTTCCGAGGAACCTTCCGGCTGTCCAGATAAAGGGCATCAAGGCCAAGAGAAGCGTGAAGAATCCAAAAAGAGTCAGTGCGGACACAATCAATATTGTGGAAGCCGTGTCATTCATTTGGATGACATGAGCCGCCAACCCAAGCGCCGCGGCCGTGAGAGTAGCCCCCCCCCACGCTCGGCCGACACTGCGGCGACTCAAGGGGTTGGTTTCACCTGTCTCATCTTGAGTGTCGGTTCTATTTTCAGAAAGTGATGAAGGCAAAATAATTTCACCATCTGCATCTCGTCGCAACTCATGTGGGGTACCCCGATATTTCTTCGAGAAATCATATTGAAATTTCCCGTGATCATTCGAATTTTTTCCGCATTGCTTGCAATAGGTCGTGCCCTTCACATCAACATTTTTTACAGCCGTTGGGATGATTTGCGCTCCCTTTCCCGCTTTTCCGAGAGCTGTCCTTGCGTGGAAGGGATCCAAATGAAGAGTTTCTTTTCCTTTTTTCGCGGTTATTACCCAACCGTATAAATTTCCGTCTACGAAATAAGGAGGCCCCTCGGCCGTCGATACGCTGGATATTCCTGATGTTTTCAATTTTCCTGTTATTTGTTGAGCAAGATTTTTGATCGCAATGGCCTCAGATTGCAATGCGGAAGAAAATGAGGGGTTGAGGTATTTTTTTTGAAGTTGAAGAAGCTGTTCGATATCCGAAACAATTTCTTCTGGGACACTTTTCCCTTGTCCCTCGTAATCAACTTGCGCGCCAAGAAACCCCAAAATCGCTGACAGACCAGACTCTCTGTAGTCTGTTGCCTGTGGGTATTTGGTCATCAAACCCAGAAAACCATGAGCGGATCGCACCTGAATCACACTTAGCGGACGGTTGGGAAGATGAAGTTGTAACAATCCACTCAGTTTTTTGAATTCTGGTCCATAAACTTCAGGTCGTGACAAAATATCCAGACCTTCGGATTGTAAATCATTCAACATCCGCTCACCTTCCTCATCGGTAGGATTAAATTGATTCAATTTTTGGCGGGCGATTGATCCCGGCGTGGTAAAGCCCCCTTTTCTCGAAGCCACTTCGCGATCAAGGACAAAACTATTGATCCAACTGCTGGGGTTCTCATGCCTTGTGAAGTACCGGTCTTCCATTTGTTTCAGTTCACCTGAGTTTAAAAATTCAACACGGAACCGCAAAGTTTCGGCTCTAAAACGTAGATAGTCTGGACCAAAATTCGGAACCACATTGGCAAGGGGCCCAATAAAATTAAGCGTGGTTTGTTGCTCCACATGATCCATAAGGGCATTAACAAATGTCGAATCGAAATCTGGAAAAAGAAACACCAATCTTGGCCCAAAGAGTTTCTCTAAATGGACAAAGCTCTCCCTCTGAGCCTTCAATAGGATATTTCTGTCATCGGCAGACCCCTGATTAAACCGAGCGACCAAGCCGGAGGGAAATTGGCTGCAATAAACATTGACTCTTCCAGACGAGTCGCGGCATATTGAGAATGGAGCCTCGGTGGTATATCCTGAATCATCCTTAAAATACCATGTGAAGTTTCGTTGGTCCCTTCGTTGAAAAGAAAGTACCCCGGAAGTGGATGCGGGACCATCAGCTCCCCATAGAATGGCGTGCCCCCTTAGAAAATTATCCATATCCGTAATCAATTTTCTTTCAATGCCGGTGGCATTTTTTTCCCGTGAGTCCAACATATTCTTGATAGTGAGGCGTGTATTAAGCAGCTGTTGAATAATATCTCTATTAAGATTTTCGATGTTGTACTGTTCGAAATCATCCAGATCGAGAATAAACTGATCCAATGAAGTGGCGGATTCCTCAATTCCCTTTTCGTTATTTCTTTTAATGGCAGTCGAAAAATTCCTGATTCGATCAATCAAAAGTTTCCCAGGTGTGTAGGCGCCCCTGGATTCCTTTGGTGCCATTAGCAACATTTTCTTCTTGAATTCCAATGGATCGAGTTCAAAGGATTCAGATGAGATTTCATTTGTTTTTTTATGCGAAGGTGATTTTTTTAATACAGGCAATACCAACCCCAAATAAAGCTCAATGCATGCCTTCTGCAAAACCGCAAGACCCATGTGCGCAATTTCAGATGAAATCCCTTTTTCTTCTGCCGCATCGTCGATGATCTGCAGCTTACTCGGAGAAATCTCCTCATTGGACTCAAGCAAGGAAGGGATCGAGATGCCGGTGTCAAGATGCATTAATGCCAGCAATGTCCTGGATTGATAAGTTAATTTTTTAATGGACTGCCTGTACTTACTTTCCAAGATAAAAGTAACAAACCCCTTCAATGTATTTCGAAAAAAGTAGGTTTGAAATTGGGCCAGATTTCTCGAGCGATTTTCTGATTTTTTTCGAGCCAGAGCGGAGAACTCCGGGAAAATTAATTCAACCTGTTCATCCTGTATGGATGGACTCGCAGAACGGATAAGCTGATTCAGTCGCATAAAAATATTTTCAGTCACGCCGGACACCGGGAAGGATCTCCCCCCCGTGTCCCTTTCCGCAGATGAGATTGGAAAGAAACTTGACCGCACTCTTGACCGAAGTTCATTTATTGTTTCCGGGTTCAACTTCGACAAGTCGCCTGCGATGGAGGTCAAATAGTTTTTCATCTGCTCAACGGTTTCAGATTGATTTTGATCCGAAGAGGGGTTCATCATGTGGCGCGCCAAATAGGGATCCATATGATCCCGCATCTCGGAGGGTGGGACTTGAGTTCCGTACCGGTCCCACAACATGCCGGGCGTGTCATCAAAGATCAAATCGAATACCTCCGTGACGTCTTGGTTCAATTCGGGCGAAAAGGGTTCGATTTCCTCGTGGAAGAGGGGTATGCCCAGTCCCTCTGGCAATTCACCCATCTCGGGGAGATCCACGGGTGGATAGTTTTTTCCTCTTTCGCTTTGCAGAATACCTGCCAAATAACGCAGCAAGTGAACTTTCCTAAAGGCCCCAACGGTATCCACAAATAGCATGTGGCTTTTAAACTTTGCCAAACGAAGCCCGCGCCCAAAAATCTGCATGAATGAAATGATGGAATTTGGGTCCAGCCAAAGTATGACCAGCCGAATCCCTGGAATATCGACTCCTTCTCTGAACATAGAAACGGACACCACCACGTCCGGGAATGGTTCGCTGCCATAGTGGCTTTCCTTCGGCCAGGCTCGGTCTTTCCATGCCTGATAGTGATGGTCCACATAGGTTTTGTCTTCTTTGCTTGTTAGGCAAATGGCCTTCACGCCGTTTTTCAAGAAATAATTCCTCAAATTTTGCGCGTCCTCCACACTGGGTGCGATAATCAGCGCTCTTTTGTCTGATTGACTGTTGGAATGTTGCCTATATTGTTGAAGCAGGTGTGGATAACGTTCTGGGGAGTATAGATATGCCTTGTAGTCTTCGTAACTGGGTTCCCCTGGGAGGATGGGGCGCCCTGTATCTGTCATGTTAAATTTTTTCCGAATATCTGTGTCGCCGCTTACCACAACCGGCGGCACAACATAGCCTTCATCCCGAGCCTTCTTAATCGAATATTCGTGGACAATGCCGGCGGGTTGGAATCTCCCCACAACTGGAAGTTTGTCCGGTCGGACTTCAGTGGCGGTATAACCGAGAATGACAGTGTCCCATCCGTTATTCTGACTGGCTGTTATTACTTCATCCCAAACTCGATCAAATGTCGACGCTGGAGCATGATGAACCTCATCAAAGATAACTCCGCCGATTTTTCTGCTTCGAAGCAGTTTGGCCAATCGGTAATCGGCACCGGCTGGCCCCTCTTCTTGGTTCACTTCATATTCTTGATAGGCCTGATCCGCCTGGCCTTGTTCGTCTTCCTGATTTTCATCATCCTTTTCCCCTTTTTTACGTGGAACAAGAGAAGCCGGCGTGGCAAATATCACATCGGCTTGAGCGTAATCACCTGTTCCGTTGATCACCCCCCCATAGATTCGTGTGGTTCTGTACTGACCAGGAAATAACCGAACCAAAAGGTCTTCCGCCTGTTCCAAGATTTTTCCTCTGTTGACTACA
This sequence comes from Elusimicrobiota bacterium, assembly GCA_022072025.1. Lineage (NCBI taxonomy): Bacteria > Pseudomonadati > Elusimicrobiota > Elusimicrobiota bacterium. Next base: position 27,407 of record JAJVIP010000002.1, on the reverse strand, counting down.
AACAAAAATGCTCCCGGGTCTTCATTGGGATGTGTTTTCAATCTTTCCTTCCGATAAAGATGCATTGTCATTAGAGCGACGACGGTTTTTCCGGTGGCAGTGGCCATCACATTCATTCCCAATTTATGCTCCTCGAGAGCAGCCAAAGTTTTTTTCACCGCTTCTGCTTGGTAACGTGCCAATACAACTTTCTCTCTAAAGCGAGGGTTTTTCGGGTCTCCAACAATGGCGCGGCGAAAAGCATTACGCCCATTCTCCAATACTTGTTCTGACCATCCATTGGACGGTCTGGTCGGCATAATGAGGGTGTTTGTCTGTTTGTAATTGGGAATACGTGGACTCAAAGCGACCGTGCTTTCCGGAATGAAGCGGACCAGGTATATGAAACTGTACCTCTCATTGTGAACCTCATCGATCTCATCATGCTTGAGAAAAATAAAATCATGCCCATCATCATCTTTGCCGTAAGTCGCCTCGAACTCAGTTGGATCTTGACCCCAGACATCTTTCACGATCTCATCCATGTAGGCCTTTTGTGTCTCTGAAGGTTGCCCATTAGGTTCGTCTTGCGGTTTGGTGATCGTTGACGCCAGCGGCAGCCACGTTTCGGCAAATTCTTGGGTGGGTTTATATTGGCGAAGCGCGAGGGCCATGGCGTTATAAACGGCGTGGGTGACAATGGCGGCAAGGAAAGCCAGCCGAAGATCCGCGATTCCGAAAAAACTGCTCAAGACAACAGAAAGCCCCAGGCGGACCGCGAAATGTTTTCCGGTCTGTTTCCCGTGTAAAAGGACAAAGGCAAGCGTTGTCCACCCGACACCAACGATGGCGGCAAATTCGGGCGACATCTGCGGGGCCAACCAGAGGAGCAGACCAGGAAGGAGCCGCACACCGAGATATTGATAGAGGATTGTTTCTACAGCAGACGCGACCACCGTCCAACGGATCCAGATGGAGGCGGGATAAATTGATTTGACGCGCTGTGCCGTTGCATCAACTGATGAAGCGTCGGGATTGTCGGAGGCAAGGTTGAATTCTTCTTTTTCGTGTTTTGCGAGCGAAGCCAGAAATACTCGGTGCAACTTCAACCATTTTTCAAGCGTTCCCTTGACTCTTTCGTAGGGTGTTGAATACATCGGATTCTGATAGTCGATGTCAGATGGTAATTCTTGAGCAAGCTCATAGGCGATTTTGAATCTCGAACGATCTGGATATTTCTTCGAAAATTGCACACAGCTCGAAAGATCCTTTATTCCATTGAGCGAACCGTCATTGAATAAACGAAATCCTCCCTGAAATATACCGGCATGCGCAAAACCAGCGATGTAAAGTGTCGTTCTATCCGGAGCATCCGAATTCAGCTTCTCAAAATTCTTCCATTGCTTCTTATTTGAGATCGTTAAAAATAGATTTGAAATTTCGTTTACATGTTCAAGTAAATCGTTTGGCGTCAAATCTTCCCAGCGCTTAAAGGCGTTCAAAAGCGCTTCGTCCAGTCGGCCCGGCGGCAAGCGAAATTCTGCGACCAACGCATACAAGGTGCACAGATAAGCCAAGTGGTTGGCGGTGACGGGTTTCTCAACTTCATTGTTCCACCAAGATTTATTCGAAAGGTAGGAGTAAAGAAACGCAACGGCGAGAGTTTCGTCATCAATGCCCTTAGGATGGGAATCATTGCTACGCAAAGCGGCGGCTTCTTCAACAACTTCATGATGAAGAGTCGCATACCCCCTTTCGGTGGGAACATTCTGGCGAACCGCCTCGAAATAATACGGAATCTGACTTTCCCACAGTTCTTCGGTTCGGACCGCGTCAACTTCACCTAACCCTGGCTCGTAGAGCAATTGATATCTCTGCGGGTTTCTCTTCATCATCAATATGAACAGGTTTTGGAAGTACACGGCAGGCCAACTGTGATGCTGTTCCGCACAAATAAAAAACAATCGATTGTTCCGATACGCGATTCCGTACCATTCCAGATGGTCTCGGCGTCGGATTCCCCAAACGGGTATCGTAATGTCTGGATCTGCGCTGATCTGTGACTGTCGAGCCTGCTCCATCTCCAAATCAAGGACAGCCACTCCGAGATCGTAAAGTGCTGGCAATACCGAAGGCACGCTGTCGCTGTTTTTCATCGCCCCAATTTCAATGGACCCTTCGGCCTTCCGCAAAATTAACTGGAATATTTCATTTCTTTTTTTCGCTGAAATAAGCCCTTTCTGTTTAATGAGATGGGTTACAAGTGAAATGGCTCTGACATCTGGATTGCCGTTTGGAAAAATGTCGTCCATTTCAAGAGGTTGCTCACTTTGAATTTTCTTAAGAAGGTGTATTCCTTGCGCATATGAAAAAGTTGACGTTGGTTCCGCACCAACCGACAGAAAATAATTAACGTACTTATGAACAAGCACGAACCCCACAACAACGAGTGCCCCATAGAACAACGGGGTGGTGAGGGGCGTGGCGAGAACGGGGAACCAGGTGAGCCAGGGAAGAGTGAGAAGCGTGATATTGAGGGTGGAGATGAGGAGGGCGGGAATAAAGTGATTGACAAGGCTTGGTAATGTCAAAGGCGGGGCACGGTCGCCTCTGGTTCTTTTGGGGCGCCCAACCAAATTCATCAGCGGCTGGACGAACCAAACAACCAAGTGCGGCACGTGCCCAAGCGCGAAAATGCCCCACAGCACGGCGTTTGCCGCTTTGAAGGAAGAAAGAAGGTCTCCCGCCTGAACCGCACCGAGGCCTATATCAGGCAATCCGAGGTGGTAGGCGAGCCCAAAAACAAATAACCCCACGGTGGGCCCCAACCACTTGTACAACACCCAGTTTTCCAGCCAGTAAGCGTCGGCAGCGTAGTCCGATGGACTCATATCTGGATAAAACACCTCCCGCACCCACTCCATGAGGCCGCCGGGATCGGGCGGCCTCAAATTTTGGGGAAAAGGAAATGTGTATCCACTCAATTGATTCCCAGTCGCCGCATTTTTTGCGGTCCAATAGTTCTCTTGGGCAATTTCAGCCAAATGACGGTTAAGAGTACCTTGGGAAACTTGGGCAAGCTCAACACGGCCCTCTGTTAGTATGAGGATCACGAACGTTGTTCGTTTACCGTCAAACCGCGCGGCCAACCGCAGGCCCATTTGTTTGAGTAATTCGGCTCCCTTCGCCAATCCCAGCCCTGCGCCGCCAGAGATTCCCAGCATAGGGATATTGTCGGCGGATATCCCATACAACTGTTCTTGATTTTCGGATTTGGTCGAGAAAAATGGAGAACGGAGTAGAAGGAAGATCTCGCCCGGTGTGAGCGCCCATCCTGCGCTTGTTTTGTTAATAGCCTGCTCGACACGCAAAATGGTTTCTGCCAGCGCTTCCCTGCCGCGGCGCGGGTCCACAAATAAATCCGTTAACAGACCAATCATGTCGCCTGAACGTTCCCGCATGCGGAGCAAGGTGATGAGAACGGAAGGTAACCTTTTGGAAAATTCCTTTTCATCGAAAGGTATTTCATTGGATATTTCGATGGCCAGGGTGGATTTGTCAAATGACAATCGAGGTTGGATTTTCACCGAACGCAGTGCCTCTTCGAACGACATGCCTGTGGCCATGTTTGCGTTAAGAGCATTCTGCACCAGTTCGTCAATGGTCCAGTTGATGGACTGTTGATCGGCTTCTGCCATGGTCAACCGAAAAGAATCGTGCTGGATGTCAGTCATGTTTTCACCGGTATAGGTGGCTGCGGCTTCGTCGGCATGCTCAAGTCCAGGTTTCCGCTCTGAGGGTCTTCTCAGTACCATGCCCTCCAAGTTCTTCCGAAAGGTTCCAGTTTCGAAGCCGGTTAGATCTGAATAAAAGTCTATGGGGCCTTTTGCTAAGGCAACGTTGTCAATCCCCTCGATAAATCCGTTTTCAAGACTTTCATCGTAAGACAAAGATTTGGGGAGAACCACATCCACGCCTAGTTTTGACCATTGGGCCATGAATTCGCCCACCAATGGAGAAAATTCAAATTCTGAGTTGGTTTTGATGGGGCTGATCGCGAACAGCACGCCGCTCACAGGATCGTAGGCCACGCTGATGCGCGCGAGTGGAGATTTCCCGGGCTCCGCGCCTTTTTCCCGAATAAAGACGACCCGAACCAAGGGATGTATGGTGTGAGCCGCCGCATATTTCCCGTTGCTGCCGTCGATCAGATCTAGGCAGCTTCCCCCCAAACTCGGCCATCCCAAATGAAGTTTCTGAATCGGATCATTCTCTATGGAGATTTCCACCTCAACACTCCGCACGTTGCGCATTACCTCTTCGGTATCTGCATCCGCCTCCACCTGCGCATTGAGTTCATCAAAGCGACGAAAGTGGCCTTCCGCAATACGAAGGTTTTCTTGAATCGTTCCTGTCGCCGAGGCTTCCCTTTCTGATATGCGTTCTTTTATAGCGGATCGATATGTAGCGTAATCTGCTGCAGTGGGTTGCCGGTTGGCTTTGATGTCTTCTAAAAGTTTCGCAAGTTCCTTATCTGGATTTTCGCCTTGCTTCAATTCACCGATAATAAAAGACAGATGGCGAAGACCCTCAGACCACTGTCCCAGTCTTTCCCTTTGTTCTGGAGAAAGTTTCCCAGTGAAAACATGACCGGTTAAGGGTTGAGGCCCCTCCAAAACTTTCTTGTCATGGGGGGTCTGCGCCGGCAAATTCAAAGCCTCATAAAATTTACTGGTTGCCTCTTCTTTGGTTTTCCCGCCAAACCGAACCAAGTAATAGGCACGCAGAGGCGCACTTAACGGATGAGAATGTTCCATGAACTGGGGATATTTCATGAGGTAACGAATGACCCGAAACTCCTGTTCATCCAACTCTTGAACACTTTCTAATGAGACGCTCTTTTCCAGACGCAGAATTTTGCCAACGGCCGTACCTATGATGTTTTCGAGACGGTCAGCCTGAATTTTGAGAATCTTCACTTTGTCTAATCTGCCTTGATTGTCGAACATCTCGTGAAACTGGACCATCAGGTCAACCAATGGCTGAAGTTGGCCCCGTTCTTCTGCGGATAAGCGACTTCTAATTTCGTCCACAATTTTCTTTGCTTTGTTTCGAAATGCTTCGACCCGTTCTTCAATGGGAAGCTTGTGAGTTTCGTCCTCCAATAAATCACCAATCATAAATTCGTCCAAAGGCGCTTGAAAACCGGCATATCGCCCATAGGTCCGAGCTGCCAATTGGTAGATCTTTATCTGGGCCTCTCTCAAGAATTGGCGTGGATAATAGTGATCTTTCACTTCTTGATTCAGTCCTAATTCATTCCAGGAGTTTTGGTCCCGTAGGATACAAGCCATCACGCGATGAGCTTGGACCCAGTAAGCACCGGATTTCTTTGGTTCGACACCATTCGACCACGACACGAACGTTTCAATCAAACGCACCAAGGTCCGCGTTTCAGCGGGGGCATGGAAACCCGGGTTAAGTTCCTTGACCAATCGCCAATTTGCGTCATGGATGAGCGTTTCGACAAACGGCAGAACCGTGTTGTGGTTTTTCGTGTCAACAAATTCTTTCCACATGGCTGCAAAATCTGAGGGCAACTCGTTTTGATTGAGAGCTGCGTCCAGGAGAACGTGCGCAATCTGGGTTTTTGGCGATTTGTTGCCTCTGGCGACGCGTTCTCCTGATTTCAAATTGAAATAATTACGAACAGCAATCGACATCACCTCTGCATCAATCGGATCAGATTGTCTTCCAAGCGCAGTCACCGCCGAAACCAGCAGGTACCTTTGTCCTTCATGGCGAATGTTGAATTTTTTTAGAGTGGCCAGAATATCAATCAGCGTTTCCCAAGCTCTTGTGGAATTCTCAAGTCTTGAAGGTTCTCCCTCGCTGAGCACAAGACATCCAAGTGCAACGGCTGATTGAGCAAACTGGGCACTCCCCATCTGATCAGAAAAATTTTTGAGGATCGGCCAAAGAGCAACGGGGTCGTACAGTGCTTTTCCCAAGGGAACGAACGGTTCATCGGACGAGATAAAAGATTTCAAGGCCTCTCTTGATTGATTCAAAACGTTCGTGTATCCGCTCAGAATTTTCATCGAGTGTGAATCATTATCGCGCGTGTTCTGAAAGTGTGCGAGAGCCGAATTGCCCGATGGATCCTCATCAACCAACCTTCTGACCTGTTTGTAATCGTCTCTATCTTCGGTGTACCGAAGAAGAAAATTATGCAGGTCCCCCTGCCATTGATCCGGGTATTTGTTGAAAGCTGGAATCCATTCTGCTTTGAATACCTCCGGCGCGTGTTCCGAAAGAATTTTGCCCACCAAGAAAAGTGTTTGCAGATCACTCTCGCCTTCAAAGTTGGGAAGCCACACGTCGCGGAAGGTTTGTCCTGTCGGATCTTCTCGAACCAAAAGCTCGGCGAAGGCCAGGAACGCATATCGAGCGGATTGGGAATACTCTGCTCCCACTGCGTGAAACTTTTTTAGATAAAGCTTGAGAAGATATGTGTTCATAAGGCCAACTGAGAGGGTGTGAGCATTCAACGGATATTGGTTCGGGAGTGCAGGTAAAGAAATAGATGGTCGTCGGGGACGGCGGCGCCTGGTCGGTGATAACGTAGATGCCAGCGGCACCCAACGAAGGAAGTCTCCCAGGTACGGCACGTCAGCAAACAAAGACCGGGCTCGAAGAAGCAATGGGTTGAACGGAGTGTGGATGGAAATGGAGATAAGAACCGCGTTCAAGAAGCCCAGTGAGGTTGAAGCGAAGGGGGCTCCGATGCAAAGTCCCATTCCGAACAAGACGATCCACTTGGCCCATCTCAACCAAGTTTTTTTCTCTGGGTTCGGATGGGCGGCGGCGAAAAGGGCGGCGCTCAGCAAATAAACGCCGCTGACAATCCACCAGGTCACAGGCGATGATTCGGGTAATAGAGTGTTCAGCAAATATCGGGTTGCGGGAACCAGAAAAAAGAGGGCGTTTTCCCAGTTCACCAGGAGGGTGAGATAGAACCAATCCCATTTGGAAAGTTCGACCTCGACTTGTGTCGGGTCGGCTTTGTTCAGAATGCGGACGTGAAAGGTGAAAAACCTTTTGCCGATCTTCCAAGGGAAGGTGAGTACACCGAGTACATTCGCGCAGAGACTGCCTTGAAGTGTGACTGCGGTGCTGGGATCGGTGGTTTGGATTTTGGAGGGACTTAAGAAAAGTTTTTCCCCCTGGAACAACTTGTCGAGCGGGGTTTTTTCACGCGCAAAAACGGAAAGGTACTCGGCTTGCCCACCGGAGTCTTGACGAAGGTGGGTGATCTTGGGGGAGATGACGGCGTAGGAAATCTTCTTCTGACGTAAAAGCGCCGTGATTCTGGGAGTGTGGAACCCTCCCGTGATCAAAACCTGCGGTTTTGGAAACCCCAAGTCCGTAGCCCCAAATCCCAAGCCTTTTCTTTGTTGGTTTAATAATTTGGGATTTGAAACTTCATTAGAGTTTAGGATTTCGGATTTAACGGCGAGGGTTTCGGACGGAGCGATTTGAATCCGCGCCAGCAGATTCTGAACCATCTTGTCACTGCGCAAATCCGCATACCGATAGAAATCTTCGAAGGGTTGGAGAGGCACGCTGTTCACGCCGCGTCCGATACGGTTATATTTCTCCCATTCTTTGGGGGTCAATGAAAACTCCAACAACTTGCTCTGAAGAACGGTGCGCTCGCTCTCGTCAACCAATTCTTGCTCCTCACGGGTTTTTACAAGCGACCGAAGAACGCGGCTCTCCAATTTCTCGAGGGCCTCATAGAGCTCTTTCGCCTGGATGCCGTCGGCAAGAAGCACATATCGAATGTATTCATCAAACGCCGGCGTAGGGGAAAGCGAAAGTCCTTTCTTGAGGCAGAGTTTTTTAAGTCCCTGATAATAAGCTCCGAACCCAAGACGTCCCATGCGATAGGAAAGACTTTGAGACATGAGTTCGGACATTTCTTGCTCATTTAAAGTTTTTGTCAGTTGTTCGATAACGCTCTGCCGTTCGCGTTCGGCCTGTTTGAAATTGAGGGTCGATTCGATTTCGTAAGCGGAGAGGAATTGATCAAGGACAAAAGGAAACCCTCGCCCCGGCGAGTCGCCGCCTGCGCTTGTGTTTGAGTTGCGCGTGACTTTGGCGACCTCCCCCCCATTGTGAAACGATGGGGAGGGACATAAGTTCTTCACGTATTCACCCAATCCCACGGTCCCCTTTGCATGCGCGGACCTGAGCTGATCGAACCGGAGAAGTTCGGTTGAAAAAACCTTTTTCTTTTTATCTTGCTGCGCTTGTTGGCGGGCGCGGACTTCCGAAACGGCTTTCTCTTTGATTGATCGACTATCCAGATAGGCCCGCACATTGGCGTCGTAATACGCGTGGTCATCCATCCCGATGAAAAGGGGTGGTTCTGTCGGACTGGTGACCCCCACGTAGGACGCGGCGGCCAGAAGGTTTTTCTTTAAGAACGCCTCAGTTACCGTCTTAACGGTTTGCTTGTCCTCAAAGCGGCGAAAGGGTTGGAAATCGAACACGTCGAAAGCCCCTTCGACGCCCACCGCTCCAACTTTCTTGTGATTGATCAGTTCTTGCAGAATACCGGCAATGTTGGTCTGCGCTTCGGGGTTCATGTGGATATCTTGAACGATCACAACCGGAGGTTGGTTTTCTTCGTCGCTGGACTCGTAAACTTCTTGGAGTGAGCCGTGGGTCAAGGGGATCGAATCGATCCAGGGGGCAGAGGGGTCAGGTCTTGTCGCATCAAGACCTGACCCCTCTGCTGCCCCCTCTAATGTCGAAATCGTGGTCGGAGCGAGGGAGGGAAGTTGGTGAAGGACGGGAGTGGCGCGTGAGGCGGGCAGCGCCGCCAACAATGAGTTTTTTGGTAAGGAGGTCTTTTTCCGTTCAGCCCAGAAATTTGACTCTGTCGCCGAGCCCAACACCACCTGAGTGGTGAAATAGAGGGTCGTTAAAAAGGCGGAAAAAAACCTGCGGAATACCTGGGAGTTCATCGGGTCCATTGTAGAGGGAAACCCGAGAATTCCGCCTTAAGACGGGATTAAAATTCAATGAACTTTTTCAGAGACAGTTGCGAAATGGACAAATTCGTACCTAAAGGTACTGCACAAAACGCTGTCGCCCCGGCATGTCTTTGGCCGTACCGATACATTGAATTTCATAATGCCGGTACGTACCGACCAAGATCATTGTGGAACGGTACGGGGCCCAGGTTTTCGCCCGACGGTGAACCTGGATCCCGGCCAAAAGATTGCCGGGATGACGGCTTAATGCTTACTTTCGCAACAGTCTCTTTCAGCGACGGAAGGCCCCAAAACAGATTGTGTTTGCAAGAAGAATTGCCCAGGTGCGTTTTTAATTGAGGCAATCTTGGGGGTTGGTTATTTGGGAAAGGATTTGAGGGCTGTTGGAAACTCGTTCAAGGAGTTTTCATCCAGGATCAAGACGGCCTCACGACCTTCAGTTTTGGCATAACGAGTCGACGGGGCTGAAGGGACCGAACTTTTCACTTTATTTCCGACGGTCAGAGTGAAGGTTTTGGTATTGGCCTCCAAAGTTACCACCAAAAAGGGCTTGTCCAATCCCAAATCTTTGGGGTTCTCCTGGCCCGTTCCAAAATCCTGAACAGATATCCTTTCAAGTTTTGAAAGGGCGCTCGTCACCAGAGCGGAATCCACCGTTTTGCTGCTGAAGCGATGCTCCCAGGTGGCGCTCGATTTGACTATGTCCATCTTAAATTTATCCTGAAAGACTTTAACGGCCGTGGCCTCCTGAACCGAAACGGGAAACAGCCGACTATCACGATAATCTTTCGGTTCCCGGTTGAGATACGGAAGTCCTTGGGCAATGTAAACAGGCTTGGACCCGGAAAACCGAAAATAAAAGGATTGATATCCCATCGCATTTTTCCCCACATATCCATTCAAAACGGGTTCGGGTTTCCCCTCCGCATAAACCTGGAGATGGGTGGCCTGCGCGTCGTCAATTTGGAATTCAGAATATTTCGCTGGGTTTTCAGATATCACTGACCCCGCTGAAAATGACAGCAAATTCTCCAAGATTTCCGACACAAGCGAAGGATCCGCGGCGTCTTTCACGGGTGAAACAATCAGCCATCCCTCGGTTGACTTTTCGAGATCAACTTTTCCTTTGGTGTTTTCAATGCTGATCTTTGAGATGGCGGATAATTCAATTTTCTCAAGCGGATTGAGGGTGAGAGAAGAGGGACGCCTTTGAAGAGAAAAATAAATGGCCGCCACGGCCAGGAGGACAAACAACCCGCTCAAAATGACCAGTTTCTTTTTCATCCCGCGCTACTCTCCCGATATTCCAATGGCAAAAGGGACCGGCGAATTTTCTGGGACCGCCACATCCACAGCCCCACCAACAAAGACAAGAGCGGCAATCCAAAAAACATGGCGTATTTAATCAGCAGACGAACTCCATCCGACTGTTCCTTCAGCGGCCGGCGGGCCACTCCTTTGGACCTGATTTGAATGAGGGCCTCATCCTGAACGGACCAATCGAGAAGATTTCCAAGGAGGCCAAAGTTGCTGGGTTGGCTGGGATATTCCGACTGAATGAATCGAGAAGTTCCAAACAAAACCAATCGAGCGCCGTTGTTTTCGGCCAACATTCCCAAAATAAAAGGGCCCTTGGCCGAATTGGCCTCAGGACGACGAGGGGTCATGGGGTTTAAATCCATGGGTCGCTCGTCCAAAAAACTGTATTCAGAACTTTTGGCCAGAGGCGTGGTGACCACGCCGGCCACTTGTTGCGACACTTCAATCGGAGAAACAAACGGAAGGGAAACCCCCTCAAGATTTTTTGTGGTTGAATGATTTCGGTTCAAATCACTGACCCACGGAAAGTAGGGGTAATCAATCACATTGATCATCCGAAAAGCGCCTTGAACGGATTGGACTTGAATTCGGTCCGCGCGCGGGTCCAGCACCAGCCCCTCTCTCAAGGTCAACCCCCAATCCGACAGAAAAGAATCCATTCCCGGGTTGACCGGTGAGGCGCGGAATTGCTCCACATTTTCCATGTGTCGGTTTAAGAGCAGGCCCACGAATCCCCCTGACTTTGAGTAATCTCGCAGATTGGTGATGGCTTGTTCGGGAAGGGCCGTCGTGGGCCCGATGAGCCAGATGGATTTGATGTGGGCGGGAACCGATTTCTCGAGATCCACTTGTTCAATGTCATAAAGCTGTGCCAAGGGGGCTCTTAAATTTGAAAGAGAAGGACTGTCGAGCGTCATGGCGTTCCCGTTCGTCACGAATCCAAGTTTGGGTTTCACCGGATCCAACAATCGTTTAAACCGAACCGACATTTCATACTCCAAGTTGGAGGTGTCTTGAACGATCGCAATGGCCTCCCGTTTATCACCGTAGAGGAAGGCCACCCCCATAAAACATTCCTTCACCTCCCGCCTGTCCCGGGAACGAACATCGAGCTGAATGGGGGCGACCCCCAACGTCATCGCTTCACGTTTCGCGTCGGGGGTCGCGCTGGGGTCCACATATTCCACCCGAATTTTCCCACGAGAAGCGCGTTTGTATTCAGAGAGAAGATCCATCAAATAGCGTTCGTTCAATTTGTAAACCGCCGGAAGGTCCGAGGAGAAAACCACTTTGACAAGCAGCGTATCATCCAACTTTTTCAATATGTCTTTCGAACCTCGCGACAGAGAATAGGCTTGACCTTGAGAGGTATCCAAGCGAATCGGCAGAAAACTCACCACAAAATTAAACACACCAAGAACCGCGGCCAACAGGGCCGCCCCACTCCATGAATACCTTCGAAACCGCTGACGTTCTTTTTGAAGTTGGGTTTGCTCCATTTAAAATCTCCGAGTGGACAAGCGTTGAACCGTGAGAGATAAAAAGAAAAAAACCAAAGAACCGAAGTACGCGAGATCGCGAATATCCCACACACCGCGCCCCATGGATTCCAGATGTGAGATGACGCCGATGAAATCAACCACCCGTCCCAAAACCGGAGGAAGAAGCGCCGTGATCTGCCCCGCGATGAAGAAAAGTGTGCAAAAAATCATTCCCACTATCAGGGACACAACTTGGTTTTTGGTTAAAGAAGAAGCGAACAAACCCATGGCGCCATAAGCCAAACAAAGGAAATAGAGACCCGCCAAAACACCCACCGTGCTTCCCCAATCGATCCCGGGAACGGGACTGGCGGTCAAAATGACCAGAATCACGTATCCACCGAGGCCCAACATCAATAAAAATGCCAAGGCCGCGTATCCGAGAAATTTTCCAAGAACAATTTCCCAATCTCGCACAGGAAGAGTGGCCAACTGCTCAAATGTTCCCAAGCGAAATTCTTCTGACAGAAGCCCCATGGTCAAAGCCGGCACCACAAACCACAAAAGCCACGGAGACAATTGAACCATTCCATAGATGGAAGCTTGGTTGTTGATAAAATAATTGGCCCCAAAAAGACCGCCGACGAATCCATAAAAGAAAATCGCGACCACATAGGCGATGGGGGATTCCACCGATTGCCGAAAGGTTCGTTTCGCCAAAGACGCCACCACGCGTTTATCAAGCATGGGATGTTTCTCCTTGAGTGAGAGCCCGGAACACTTCTTCCAAACTCAAGCGTTTCTGTTGCAATCCCAACACCACCCAATGCCGCTCGCTCGCCAAACGAAACACCTGCTCACGCAAATCAAGGGTCGAATCGGACTCAAGCACGTATCCCGCCTCACCATCCATTGAAGTTTGAGATGAAAAACGACTGACGCCTGGAATATTTTTTAGCGCGGCCTCCACTTCGCTCTCAGGTCCCTTGAGAGATACGAACAGCCGGTTCACATTTTGCAAAGACCCCGCCAAATCATTGGGAGTTCCATCCGCCGCGACCTTCCCTTTGCTAATAATAAGGACGCGGTCACACGTGTGTTTCACTTCGCTCAAGATGTGCGTCGAGAGAATAACGGTTTTCTGCGCTTTCAAATTCTGGATCAATTCGCGAACATCTTGCACCTGGTTGGGATCCAGTCCCGAGGTGGGTTCATCCAAAATCAAAATATCAGGATCATGAATGATGGCTTGAGCCAAGCCGACCCGCTGACGGAACCCCTTGGAAAGTTCACCCAACTTTTTCCCCACCACCGAATAAAGCGCGCAAAGTTTAAGAACCTTTTTAACTTGAGACGTCCGGTGGGCCTGCTCATGAAGACCTCTCAGTTGACCCACGAAATGGAGGTAATCGGTGACTTCAATATCATCCGGGAGCGGGTTGTTTTCAGGCAGGTATCCCAATTTTTTTCTGAGTTCAAGCGAATGAGTTAAGGCATCGATGCCCATGAGTTGAGCGGAGCCATCGTCCGGCGGAAGGTAACCCGTTAAAAGCCGCATGGTGGTGGTCTTCCCTGCCCCGTTGGGGCCCAAAAAGCCAACCACTTGGCCCTGAGGAATATCAAATGACACGTCGTCCACGGCCTTCGTGCTGCCAAAACTTTTCGATAAATTTTTGACCTGTATCATGTCCTGTGTTGTATCAAATACAAAATAAATTGAAATTTATTTCCGCAAATATACAACGAGCGCAAATAATTTTGCAACTCAATAAAAATTATTGGATTAGCCGGGATGATTCAGTTGAATCGAACCTAAAGGCACTGCACAAGACGCTGTCGCCCCGGCATGCCTTCTGGCCGGGGTCCAGGTTTTCCTGTCGGTAAAACCCTGGACCCCGTACTGTTCCATAATGATCTTGGTCGGTAGGTACCAGCATTATGCAAATCAATGTATCGGTACGACCAGAAAGCATGACGGGATGACGGCACTAAAATATTCACGGTTGATAGACGGTAATCGACGTTTAGAGGAATATGAGACATCAGGCCGCGATGTCTTTAATGAGAACCAGTTTCTTTTGGAGGGATTGCTTGTCTCTATCAACTGACCAGAGATACAGTTTGATGGCTTTTCGAATATTGCGCATGGCTTCCGCCAAGGGTTCCCTTGAGAAAAGAAAAACAAGCCAAGGAAATTCGGCAAAATTTACAACTTTGATACAAGACCTTAAGGCTCCCTTAATCTGAGATTTTTAGACTGTCTCCCGGACAGTCAAAATGAAAAATCCCTCCCTTGTTAATAAAGTTTTTGCGGCTTCTTTGTGCGTCAGTTTATTGACGACCCAATGTGTGTTTGCGCACCGGCCCGAAATCAATTTCTGGTCGGAGAGACGCAAGTCTTTGCCGCCGTCCCAAACGGAGGTTGCGCCGCCTCTTCAATGGGCCAGTTTGCCGGCAATGTCTTCTCCATTGATGCGAATTTCGCTTCCCTCCGCGCTCCCCCCCCTTTCGCTTGAGGAATCGCCCCAACTCCATCCGCTTTTTCAGTCCTTGTCCCCGCGGTATGGAACGGTGCGAAAGGTGTCCCTTCCTCAGAGGGTGTATAAAAAGCCGTCGTCCCGGCATGCCTCTGGCCGGGACCCAGGTTTTGCCTCAGATGGAAACCTGGGCCCCGGCCAAAAGATCGCCGGGGCGACGGTCCCTCGGGGTTTTTATTCAGGCTCTCAGAACTTGATGAGTGAAAAAATAATCCTGCACATTCAAGATGTTCACATGAACCCTGAAGCCCAAACGAACATCGGGAAAACCATTCAGGAATTGATCGACCACCAGCAGGTTGACTTGATTGCTTTGGAGGGGGCGTTTGGTCCCATCAACTTGACCGACTTTCGAAGCTTTCCCCACCAAGACACCCTTCACAAGGTGGCAGACTTTTTGCTCAAAGAAAATAAAATTTCCGGCCCCCTTCACGCCGCTCTTCGGCTTCGACCCGACCAGGTTTTGCCTCCCTTGGTGGGCGTGGATGATCCCCAACACCATCAAGCCAATGTTGAGGCCTATCAACAGTCCGTCCCTTTGATGAAAACGGCGAAAGAACAGTTGGGATTGTTGGAAGGAAAATTGGAAAGCCAAAAAGCCAAAGTCTTGAATCCTGAATTGGCTTCCTTTGATCGGCACGTGACCGCCCATCGCCGCGGACAAATTACTTTTGGGGATTACGTTCAGTTTCTTTCTGGATCTGGGGCTCCCGTTTCACCCACCCTCCAAACTTTTCTTCACGCTTTAAATTTGGAGGCTTCCCTCAATTTTTCCCAGGTCGAAGCGGAACGGTCTCACCTCCTTTCGAAACTCGTTCCCAAATTGACTCCCCAAGAGACGACCTCTTTGACCCGCCACAGTATCGCCTACCGTTCAGGGGAAATAAATCACGCCACGTTTTACCGGTATGTTCAGGATCTGTGCGAACAAAACGGGGTTTCTTTGACGCAATTCCCGGCCCTGCGCACCTATCTCCGCTATGTGTTGCTTTCAGACGCCGTCAACGCCGAGGACCTTCTGAAAGAGGTTTCTTTAATGGAAGAGTCCCGGTTTTCTTCCTTGGCCCAGACCGAGGAGGAGAAGGCCCTGATCGCCCTGTCCAAGCGGCGGTATCTCATTGGCAAGCTCGTGGATTTTTCGCTGACACCCGAGGAATGGGAGGAATACAAGAGGAGAAATCACAAGTCTCAAACTCTAAACTCGAAACAAACTGAAAACTCGAAATCTGAAACCCCCAATCCTGTGAGAGGTTTTGATGTTTCAGATTTCAAGTTTTCTTCGAGTTTAGAGTTTGAGACTTGTGATTTGAAGTTTTTCGAGTCCTTTTACAAGGAAGCCCAAGCTCGCGACCAAGCGATGACCCAAAACCTTCTGCGGGAAATGGCTTCTCGAAACGCCAAAGTCGCCGTTTTGGTCACCGGCGGGTTTCACGCGAAAGGCATTGAACAATTGACGCGCCAAGCCGGCCTCACCACGTTGTCCTTCGTCCCCAAGATCACCCAAATCCCCACCGACAATGGCAACGCCTATTTGAGCGTGTTCACCCAAGAGAAATCGCCTCTCGATAAATTATTTGAGGGAGAAAAACTCTTTTTGGCCAAAACCCCTTGGACCACAACCATCGCCCGCCAGGCGGCGGTGTGGGTCGTGGGCTTGAGTTTCTTCTCCGGTGTTGTCGCCGCCACCCCTCTCAAGAATTGGTTTCACCAGGTGACGGGTTTCCAAATCAATGTTTTGGAGCGCCTCATGGATAAAACCGTCCATTTGATGGCCTCAGGGCCCGGAGGGGACGGGGCCCTTCAAACTTTCGATCTGCAGCTCCGCATCACACCCGCCTGGACCATTGATGTTTTAAATTCCGCCCCCGTGGCCACTGGTTGGGGCCCCTGGTCCAGCGGCCTTGTATGGGTGAGTATTGTTTTTGGCATAGGCGCCATTCTGTTGCGACACCTTCCCCTTCCTCAATTATTTCGATTCATGCAGAGACGTGACGAACAGCTCGATAAATTTTTACATTGGGTTGATCAACTTAAGAAGATCCCCCCCGGTTCAAATCAAGATCAAATCCAACCAATTTGCCGCGATGTTTATGGTTGCCTTGAAGGCTCCTTTAAAATCTTTGCAACCAAAAACAATTTACAAACAAGAAACCCCAAGCATTCCCCGGCCAACAACGCTCTCATTGCCTTGAACCTGTTTACCTTTCAACACAATCTCTCAAGAAAGGTTGTGGATAAAAAAATGAGGGAATTGATCAATCAGCTTAAAAAAAGAGATCTCATTGACCCCTACCTTTCTCTTCGAATTTTGCGCTTTTTATCCATTTCATCCTTTGTTGAAGAAGACAAAGATATACTTTCGTTCATCGAACTCTCCAGAGCAATTGAGGATCCGGTTTTGGACGCCATGTTAACCGGATTGCATCTGATCGCCGACTTCGGAACTCTAGATCTACCTGATTTATACCAAGCCCTTCCTTCTGCGAAAAATCCTAACCAATCGATCAACCCAAAATCAACGATGGAACTTCTCATTGAATTAATAGACAGCAAACGCAAAGCAGGGCAGCCATCAGATCCAGAAGAACGCGCTTTGGGATATTTGCTCCTGGGGGTGGCTCCTATGGTCGAGCCCGATTCGATTGCTGCCCCCAACCCTACAACGTTAATAGATAAAACCCGATTGGAAATCGACACTCTTCATCGTACATTTGTTGCCTTTATAAACCAGGAGAACAACAGAAAAATATTGGAATCATGTTTTAAGAAAATATTAAGAGAATTTTGGGAATTGGGGGGAGGGCTATCGCCCAACATATTGGAACTGCCGACAGAAAACAATGAAATAGAAACAATAAAACAAGGGATCAATAAATCTTGGGCTGCAAAGGCATCGAGTTTTTTTATTCGCACTTTTATAACTTTGCCTGAGGTGAACTCCGATGACGTATCAAAGACTCCATTGGAAATTATTCTCTTAAGTAACCCAAAACAACATCAAGAATTTCTCGATAAAATTTATTCCTCTGATGCGCAGAGTCAGGAAGTGGTCCGGAGTCTCCGTCTCCTCCAGACTGCATTCAATAATAAGAACTCCGGTTCTCAAGAGACTCTAGAGGCCACGAATCCTCAATCCTGGATAGGAAAACGGGGTGGGAAGCTGATCTATGGCGGGGTGATGCCTTTTATAGAAGAAGGGTTCCGGTGGGGGGCCATTCAGGTTGGAGGGATCACGGGCGCGCTGGCCTATGCCTTTGTTCACGCGCTCCCCCATTACTTCACCGATGTGAGGAGTTCACGCGGAAGTCCCGAGAGGATCACAAAGCTTCGCCGCCACTTTTGGCAGGCCCGCCTGTGGAACCGCCTCCTCGCCTCCCTTTTCTTTTCGCTCCCCTATTCAATTTATTTACTCACCGGTTCATCCGACATGAGTCCCTGGATCCTCCCCCTTGTTGCCTTCACCCTCTCCTTCCTGCTCCACGCCGGCAACAATCTGTTTTTGCCAACCCTGAAACGGCACACCCGGGAATATCGGGATACGCGGATTTATCGGTTCTTAACCCAGAAATGGGGGTGGCGGTGGTTGCAGATGTCAGCGGCGCACAAACGCAAGTCCAATATCCCCTCGGCGGGTCCTAATCCAACAAAAAAAGCTGCAACGAAATCCGGTCTCAAGAAAAATTCCCCCATACCTGTTGAAGAAATCTTTGAGAAATTTGCTCCGGAATTTCCTCCTTCTGTCACGGGACTATTGAACAAACCTCTATTGAACCAAATGGTGGAGGCTGCTAAAAAAAACCGGGAAGAACTCGAAAAGTTAGCCAATCAATTGAAAACGAAATGCGATAAGAAGGCATTGCCCTATCAAACCCAACCAATAATTAAAAAATTATTTGAGTTCATTTGGAAAAATCGAAATCAGATTGTGTTATGGAAAAAAAATACTGAACCCACTATTGGGGATTCGAAACAAATTTTGACGGAAAAAGGATTGGGCCATAAAGTTGGGCCGCCCTACACCAACGAGGAAGGCGCATGGGTGCAAGATTTTCAGATCGGCCCCCCGAGTGATGGGAAAATTTTGAGCCAGCTCCTTAAGGGTTACTCTCCTTACCTTATGGAGAAATTGGTTCAAGTATTCTCCTTGCAAAAAGACATTTATCTTCAATTCTTTAAAGATGAATTTTGGAAACGGATTAATAAAAGCCTTTCACCAACCGATCAGGTTTTGGACCTTGGCACTGGTCTTGGGCATCATCTGGAAGCCCTTGACCTGGCCTCCTCCGCTCGAATAACGGCCTTTGAATACATGCCAGGTTTTGTAAAGGAGCTTAAAATAAGGTTTCCACAAATCAAGGTCATTCAGGGCGATTGGGAAAATTTCGAGACACTCCCCTCTCACACTTATTCCGCTGTGACCGGTCTCAACGCGCTTTCCTATGCATTAAATGAGGAAGTTCTAAAGAAAATTTTTGACGGTCTGGAAAGATTATGGAAACCAACCAAGGAAGGGAAAATTCATATTGTCCATTTCTCATCTGTGTTCCCATTTTTCCAGTGGTTTGGACCCGATCTTCAACAAATCATGGAGTCACTCAATTTAAATTCCAATAGTTTATCTGACGACGATCGCCGAGCAGGGACTTCTCAATTGATCAGGGTGGCCCGGCAGAATTTTTTGGAAATAGCAAAAAAATTACTTAAGGAACGGGGCTACACATTTAAATTGCTAGAGAAAACCAGAGGGGGGGTTTTCCCAGCGAGCCAAGTCCATGCTCCCTACCTCTCAAAGGGTTCCAATCAATTTTTATCAGAAGGTGAACATCTTACAATCGATAAAAATGACACACTCCCCGACGGGCAGGTCCGCCAGAGAGTCACGTTGTGGGGGTTCCATGCGTATAAAAACATGAGTGTGAAAGGGAAACATAAGTCCCCGCACTCTCACCCCGCCCCTGGAGCCCTTGGTTATTTGGGAATGATGTGGATTGTCGATGGTTTCCTGGTTCTGTTTGAACCTTCTCTTTCAGAACGAGCGAAACGATGGGTGGCGGGATTGTCTCAGTGGGTGGCGGCGGGCGTGGGGTTGTATGTTGTTTGGGTTTATGAATCCAGATTCATTATGGATTCATTGATCCATGGCATCGGGGATAATTTTTTTGCGGCCGCCTTCATCGGCTTGATCCTTCATTTCAGTTTGATCGGACTTCATCATCTCTCCAAACCCCTCGAAAACCGCGGCCCGCCTTGGGGCAAAACACTCGCTGGTTATATTCTCTTACTCGCCTTCTACGCTCTCACCTCCTCCCTGAACGTTCCCACCTGGGGCCTTTATGGCCATATAATTTTCGACCTTCTGGTCATGGGTCTGTATTTCCTTGGAGGTCCCAGGGGCCCTTCGAGAAACGGAACCGAGGGGAGGGGCGATGTTCGGAACGAGGCAATATTACGCCTTGGAACCTCGACGAATAATCAAACGAGTGAATTTCCATTCCCAGAGAAAGGCGAATCCGGTTCCGGTTACAAGGAGGACTCAGAGACCTCCGCAGCGCCCCATTCATTTCTTCGCCACACCTTCTTTTTCTTGGCCCTCCTCATGATTGGGGAGAAAAAATTGCCCCAATGGAAAAAGTTGAACCGGACCCTTGATTGGGTGGGTTTGGTCTGGGCGCCCATCGAGACCACGCTGCTCCTCATCGGCATGAATTATTACGCCGACACAACAATCGGCAAAGCGCTTTTCCTGGCGGTGTTTTTCTTCAGTGATTACCTCTTGGCCGAGTACAACGCGCACCGCATTCGAGGGGAAACCAGCCAAGGGGAAGCTTTGGCGTGGCCCCCTTTGTGGAACCGAAACCACGCCCTCTCGACTTTGTTGCTGGGCTCGCTCTACCTGATTTCATTGGTCATCCCCCTCCTCCCTCCCCCGTTGACTGATCTTACTCTTATCCTTCTGGTTTACGTTCCCCACCTCGCCTTGGACGCGGTCCGAACCTTCCCCGCGACCTGGACTTCCGCCGCAAGATTTCGCGCGGCCCTGAGGGGTACGGAGGAAATTCCATCTTCGTTGATTCTTGTCAGTGGGCTGGGTTTCCTGTTTCAATTGCTGTATTTGCCCCAAGAATTGGGATGGATCATGGGGT
This sequence comes from Elusimicrobiota bacterium, assembly GCA_022072025.1. Classification (NCBI taxonomy): domain Bacteria; kingdom Pseudomonadati; phylum Elusimicrobiota; species Elusimicrobiota bacterium. The sequence continues at coordinate 6,882 of JAJVIP010000002.1, read as the reverse complement.
CCATTGGAAGTTTCCTTTTGTTCCGCAAAGGACATGTCACCCCTCGCTATCTCACCCCGGATGGACAACTCAAACGGACAGCGCCTCGACCAAGCGGGATCTCTTTCCAACGCGCCATAACAGAGATTGGGATATTGTTCCAAGGTCTCCATTTGATGATTTTATATCTCACCGCTTTTTGGTCTCCTTCCACCAGCGGGCTCAATATGATTGCGGCCACCTTGGCCACCGGACTTTTTCATGGTGTTGTCTACAACAACCTCTTGGCTCCTTGGACTGGTAGACCTCTGGCATGGATGGATCCGTTCAAATCAGGCCCGCTCGATGACCCCCGATTTGTGTCACATGCTTTTATCGGAGATTTGGCCCTTGGCATTTTTAATCCGGTTTCGGCATGGCGCACCCGCAACAAGGATCCGGGAATGGGGGATTTTGACGTTCTTCCCAAAGTTATCCAGTTCGCAAAAAAAATGAACCTGAAGATACTTCAACTGCTGCCCCTGACCCGCTCCACCTCAAACAATTGCCCCTATTCCTTCCAAAGTTCTTTTCTCATTGATTCCGTATACATCGGCCTTGAAACCCTTCGCTCACAACTTGGAATGAATTCGACTTATCAACATAAAACTTATGAAAAGACTCTGAAACTCATGGCGGACGCTGAACCAATATTCTTCGAGTTAAGCCGGAATCAGCGAAGCCGTCCAGACGCCGTTCGGCGGCTCAAAGATCCCATTCTTCAATCTGCATTTGAAGAATTTATGGAGTGCGATTTACCACAAGAGAAAGAGGCTCTTTTGACCTACATCTCCGGTGAGGGTGAACTCGATATGAATTCGGGCACCGAAAACGCCAGGAAATTTAAATCCTATTTGCGGCAGAAACGGAACTTTCTTACCGATCACGTCCATTTCTCAATTCTGGCTGAGGAATATCAATCCGATGACATTCGCGCGTCAGCTTGGCCCAGAGATATCGCCTGTCATGACCCTCAAGCCGTGAGATTGAGCCTGTTCAATCATAGGGAAAAAGTTCTCCAGGGATTTTTTGTGCAATGGATCGCCACAGAACAGTTGTCAGCCTGCCATGTGTTGTCGCAAGAAGGAGAGGACACTGTGGATTTGGCCCTGGACCAACCCATTGCGTTTGGGAGGGCGGATGTGTGGGCCAATATGGACGCGTTCATCATTGACCGCGAAACCCTCTCCACACCCTATCGCCAAGGGGCCCCCCCACACCGGATCGATATCCCCCAGCATTGGCAATTCTATGTGCTGGATACCCAAAAAACTTTGGCCAAAAAATTACTGTTGGACCGACTGACATTTTATCTTCAATTTGGAAATCGGTTGCGCATCGATCACTCGCTGGGATTTTACCGGCAGTATTACCTCTCTGAAAATGGCCCCACCTTGCAGCAATTGGGAGTTTGGGAGGAAATAGAGAACATCCAAAATAATATTCAGGATATTTCACAAGCCCGGCAGAAAATTTACACGGCAATATTGGACGCCATGAAACGTCATTTCAAAAACAACGACTCGACCAAATACGACTCTGTTTTCGAAGCATCGGGAAATCTCCGTTCAGGCAACGTGGTTCTGGCCATGCGAAAAAAATCCGATGAAGAAAAGTTAGAACGTGAAAAAACGGGTTGGTACGAACAATACTCCGACGAATACCAACAAACACTCCTTTATGCCCTCCTCAGTCCCAACGAACATGGAAACGTGGATTACCTGCACAAACTGCTATCTGGAGACAAGAAATTATTCCTTGCGCCCACCGATACCATTCAACTGGGCTTCTACAATCCCAGTTATGGTGAAGAGATTATCGCGGCGTTTATGGCGGAAGCTCAGCGACAGGGAAAAACATTGGTATTGGAAAATCTGGGGGTGGTTCCCCCCGAGGTGGCGCGGGCCAATAAAGAATTGGGTGTTTCACAGTTCAAACCGGGCTTCTACGGTTTTCAGTATTTCACAGGTGACAACAATGCTTATTGGATCGAAAATCTTGACGGTCAGGATGAGGCTCAATTTGGCACCGGAGATACCATTCCCTTGGCTGAGTGGTGGACCGGAAAGGGAGCCTGGGGCCGAACCAAGTATTACCTTAAATCACCGGACCAAAAACAAGTCGTGGTGAATTGGTTAAAAGAGCATGGTTATCTCTCCCAGGAAGCAAATATCTCTCTTGATACATTAACGCCGGAACTGCATGAAGCGGTGCTGGTGGCAGAGGCGCAATCCCGTGCGGGGAGCGTCGTTATCACGATGTCCGATTGGGCGGGGCGAGGTGACGAGGGAATTTACAACATGCCCGGCAAAGCTTGGTTTTCAGGGGACGGAACCACGCCGAACAGCGAAACATTTTGGACGGTTCGAGACCCGTTCACCATTGAGGATTTACTGGAAGCGGCCGACAGGACCACCGATGATCAGTCCTTGGCCTATCGCGTTGTAACTTTGATGCGACGTGTAGCCCAGAGCCGTCACCGGAATTCATTCAAAAAACAAACCGACCATTTAAGCCCGGATCACTCTCACGTTCTACATACGATTCCCCATATGGGACCGGGATCCAAACAAATGGCCTATGAAGGCGAACAATTTATTGTAAGCGCCACAGTCAAAAGTCCCCTCCAAAAACCAATTCAAACCGTGGAGGTGGTTTTTGATGACGGGCGCCGATTCCCGATGCGAAAGCTGGATGTCTCAACAACACTCCCCAAAGACGTTTCTGTGTACCAGATTGAAATTGATGTTGAGTCGAGCGTATTGGGAACCAATCCTTTTCGGATCCAGGTGGATGGTCAGGTTAAAACCGATTCCGGTTTTCTTGTCGGACTGCGCACGGGAACCAACGCCAACCCTGTCTCGCCCCACCATGGACGAGGTCCCGTCAGAGAGCCGTATGAAGAATTAACCGCTCATTCACCCTTGAAGACAGAAAAATGGTGGCAGGAACAACGTTGGTTTCTTCAGAAAGGAGAACCCATTGCGGATATTACGCTGGTGGACACTTTTGAGCTTACCGATGGAGCGGCGGGCTGTCGTATTTTTGCTTCCCTTTACAACGTTCAGACAATCCGAAACGGGGGTAAGCGAGACAACTTGTATTTTGTTCCGGAAATTATTTTACCCGCCAGGTCTGACTCTGAACTTCCCAATTCATCAACGCATCAAACGGCTGAACACTCTTTGAGCTACCTGCAAGCGGTCTTTCGACGACTCCGCAACCAAGCCGTGATACATGGGCAAAATGGTTCCATTCGATTTGACCCAATCCCCACTCGCAAGGAACAACTCGCCGGTCTCCTTGAAGGCCCCAAAGATTTACTGGCAGGATCAGAAAAGAAAACCTCCAACTCTTTAACATCGGCGATCCTAAGGGGAATAAATATCGTCATAAAAACACTTCGCCAAGGAACGGGAGATGTCGAGCCGGAAATGTACAAAGCGCTTTCAACCTTCCCTGGTGTTCCAGGTCTCTATGGAACGGCCCATTACCAAAGAAGCGGTACTGGTGAGTCAATTCCACTGTTAATTGTGATGGATCAAATCAACGGCCCTGAGAATTTAAAAAGCTACCAAACAACGGCTGGTTATAACTTTTGGTTCGGAATTTCGGAATTTATAAAGGAAATGGGTTCGAAAAATTCCGCGGCGGAGATGAATCCAGTTGAAATCTTCCTGAGCCAACAATATGCCCCCCATGAAACCCATCGAGAACTTGCGAAGAAAATGGCGAAGTTAATCGCTGAATTTCATGTGGCTTTGGCTCAAAACCCAGCCCCTGGCTTTGGTTCCATTCTTTTAGAGGATCCTCAACAGTTACAAGAATCCATCGTGCAAGGACCGTTTCGAACACTCACTGCGGTCACAGAGACACTTTCTGGACCCATAATCAAGGAATTCACTGATTTCATGGCCGTTTGGGGACGGCTCGCCGAGGAATTGACCAGTCAAGTTCTCCCCAAGTTGGTTCCAGTGCAATTAAGCCGAACCCATGGTGATATGCAGTTGGATCAGATTGTTTTCGATCGAAAGTATGACCTGTTTCTCCTTGATCTTGGCGGGTCACCCAAAATGGCGCCGGAAGAGAAACGACAACGCACCCTCGCTCTGCTCGATTTGGGAGGGCTTATCCGTGCTTTTGGTTACATCAAGTTCGCCGTCCTTCACACAGTAACAGGTCTTAATTCCCGAGAAATTTTTGACGTTTTTCATGGAGAAATGCGTTCAACTGAGGATTCCAAAAAATGGGGCCCTCTGCTGAAGATCGCCACCGATGTTGAACGTGCTTTAGAAGAAATGGTGGTTGAAGAGTACATACACTTTATGGAAGAGAAACGTCACACCTCTATCCTCATGCCGAATTGGAATCGAAATCTCGTTTGGGCCTGGGTTGACTTCGTGGTTCTTGGACGCGCCCTCCATGAAATGGAGTACGAATTATCCGTCCGACCTGAAGCCACCATCAACGAAGAAATAGCCAGGTCCACCGATGTCGGAGTATGGGTTCCTTTAAGTGGCTTCATCGACAGACTTAAGAAACTCCAACAATCACTTCCCCCCGCCCCAGCCGCAATCGGGTATTTGCTCTTGGTGCCGATATTCAATGGAATCATCGGGAAGCTCGCCCCTCATAATCCTCGACTCCGTCGATTACTTTCGGGGGTGTCTCACGCCTTGGCCGCGATGGTGGGTTTTTATGGGGTTCGAACCTGGGAATATCCCATCCTGCTCGGCTCCTTGGCCTCGGGGGTCGGTCAGGAATTTCTGCTCGTGGCCTTCGTGGGGATCACTTTCCATGGGCTGTTGCTGGGGTTCAATCACTTGCTGAAGAAACCTGAAATCCGCGGGCCGCCCATCCTGGCCACGTTGGGGGGATATTTGGTTCTCCTCTCCCTCTACGCCCTGGCCGCTCACATGGGTCGCCCGGAACTCGCCCTTGCCTTTCACCTGGTTTACGATCTTCTGGTCATTGGTCTCTCGGTCGCGGGTGTGTCAACGGTTCAGGAAATTTTCCGCGATGCCAGGCCCCGCATTGTCCCGCCTGAGAGGGTGGCCGCAAAACTAAAGGAATATCTTGAAGCCGAGTCCCTGCGGCGACGAAACGGGCCCATCTTGAACGTTTTGACCATCGGATCGGATTGGTGGAGGAGCGGTGTGAACCCGCCCTCCCGCAACGTGACCACCCCCGCTCAAAGCGTATCCAAGATATTAGCGGACTCACCTTCTTCCTTGGGCTTGGAGCACTTTGGGTCCAAGGCGGATGGGGGTTTACCAGTGAAAAGGTCCGAGAAGAAGAAGGGCAGGCCCGGCGCCATTCATTCGCGCGAAATTTGGCGAGAATTGAGAGAAATTTCCCAGAGGAAAAGACAGGCCTGACCGCCTCTTAAGTTCACCACTTCATAAGCCCGGCAACGTATTTTTTCGTCGCCCCGGCCAAAAACATACCGGGGCGACAGCGTTTTGTGCACGTTTCACGCCTTTAGGTACGAATTTGTCCATTTCGCAACTGTCCCCAACAGAGTTCGCCGAAAAGGCAGTCTCAATGAAAAATCCGGGATTAAAGGGAAACCAACATTTTGGGATTAGAAATAAAATCTTCAACCGGAAGAACTTCGATTCCTTTTCCGATTGAATAGCGATTTTGAGCAGGACATAGGACATAGCCTCGTTTCAACCCAAGATCATTCATGCAAGAAATCAATCCTCGCGCATCATTTTCCACAGGAGCAGAATGAAGCTTTATTTCAAAAGGTATGAGACGACCTTCATGTTCAATCAGCAAGTCAACCTCTGAACCGGTCGCCGTTCTCCAATAATAAGGACGAGATCCCGATGCCTGTAACTGGTACCCAGCAATCACATGTTCAATCACAAATGATTCCCAACTGGCTCCGCGACCGGGATGGACATCCAATGTTTTTTTATCCCGGATTCCGAGAAAAAAATGAAGCAAGCCCGTATCCCTGAAATAAACCTTCGGGCTTTTAACAATCCGCTTCCTCAAATTCGCGAAAAATGGGACCAACTTTCTAATCAGAAATGTTTGTTCAAGAATATCCGTGTACCGATTCACCAAGTGATAACTGACCCCGAGCGATGAGGCCAATTGAGAAGCATTCCAAATCCCCCCATTGAAATGAGCCAGCATGGCCCAAAGCTTATGCATTTGTGAAATTGAGATATCGATACCCAAAGAAGGCAGGTCCCTCTCCACAAAAGTTCTCACATAGGCTTCAAACCATTCCCATCTAATATCGTTTTTCTTCTGCAGAAACGCATCTGGAAATCCACCCTTCAACCAAAGATCCTTTGGATCCCCAACTTCGGATTGCCCTTTAATTTCGTCCCAACAGAAAGGGGTCATATCCAAAAAAGCGGTTCGTCCGGCCAAACTTTCTGAAATATGCCGGACAAGAGAGGGTGAAGCCGAACCCAAGAGAACAAATCGCCCTTTTTTTCGGGGATCTTCGTCAACCATTCCTCTTAGAAGAGGAAAAATTTCCGGAAACCTCTGAGCTTCGTCGAGAATCAGCTTTGAGGGAAATTGAGCCAATCGAGCCTCAGCGTCCTGCTCAAAAGGAACGCGATCGGAGGTTTTTTCCAGGTCAAAATAGTCCCAATCGGAAAGGCTATGGCGAACAAATGTTGTTTTCCCGCATTGCCGGGGTCCCAACACGGTCACCACGCTAAAATTCTTAAGCTTTTTAGCCAAAGCCATGGAAAAGTGCCGTTTAATCATTGGTAGAACTCAGGCGCCGGTGGCCATATAATATAGCGCCGGTTTCCTGAGTCCCCCTATCAAACCGTACGTGACCTTTCCGATCATACGGCTTACCATGGACACTTCAAGCATTGGCTTTCA
>JAJVIP010000001.1 GCA_022072025.1 Elusimicrobiota bacterium | reverse complement strand
GCCAAACGCGTTTACGTGGGTCCCTGGACAATCGAACGAAAAACAGGCAGTTTTCACGAAGTAAAAATTTAAAATCATGCAGTTTCTATAAAACGTAACTACTGCAATTTCTATTTAACGGCAACAAATAACCTTGTCAAAGTAGACAAGCGATCCTTAAAACATTAAGATCCCGCCCACTGAAATTCCTTCGAGACCCAAGGGGTCGAGGTCCCATGGGATCTACCAATGGTTAACCCGCCCAAGAAACTTTAATAATAAGGATGGTCTCCAAGGGGAGGTTTTGTGCGATTTTTGGTTTCAGACATTAAGAATGCCGGTCGAGTTGACCAAACAATATCAGTTGATCCGCTGACAGTAGTGGGTAATCCGCCAGAATATGTGCGTTTTGGAGAGCCCCTCCACTTAAAAGCCAGTGCCATCATGACAGGTGAAGATATTGTCATCTCAGGCCAACTAAAAACGACATTGCGCTTTACCTGTGGGCGATGTTTAGAAGAATTTGATCGTCCGTATGAAGCTGAATTCCAACAGGTTTATGGAACGGATAAATCGGAAATTGATATGACGTCCGATATTCAAGAAGTCATCTTTGTTGACTTACCACTCAGTCCAGTTTGTAGGGAAGAATGTTTGGGTTTGTGTCCCACATGCGGAAAAAACAGAAATCTGGTGAGTTGCCAATGTAATCAGAACATCACCAATCCCAAATGGGACGCCTTAAAAGAATTTCGTTTTATTAAAAAGTAGGAGATAACATGGCCAATCCAAAAAAGAAACATACACCAATGCGACGCGACATGAGGAGATCCGCAAATTTCAAATTGACCGCCGCGAGCCTTTCAATTTGTACCCAATGTGGGAAAGGAATTCTGCCCCACCGCGTATGTCAATATTGCGGGTTTTACAAGGGCGAACTCGTTCTCGCGCCTAAACAACCCAAGAAGAAACAAGAAGGCAACTAACCCATGCGTATTGCGCTGGACGCGATGGGGGGAGATTTAGGACCCGCCATCAATGTTCAGGGAGCTATAGAAGCCTGTAAAGAAATTCCAGGGCTTGAGGTGGTTTTGGTGGGAAATCAACATAAACTCCACAAAATATTAAAACCCCATCACCTGAAGCCGCATACCAAATTAGACATCCATCATGCCGATGACGTCGTTGGTATGCATGAATCCCCTGTCGAGGCTTGCCGATCCAAACCGGACTCGAGCATTATGGTCTGCGCCAAGTTGGTGGCCGATGGAACCGTGAATGGGCTGGTATCTGCTGGAAATTCTGGTGCGACAATGACCGCCTCCCTCTTTCAACTTAAGCGGCTGGAAGGCATTTCAAGACCCGCCATTGCCACCATTTTGCCCACCTTAACAGGTCATTGCGTCATGCTGGATATGGGAGCCAACATGGACTGCAAACCCAAACACCTTCTTCAATTCGCCGTCATGGGATCCGTTTATTTCCAAGCCATGTTTAAGAAACCCAATCCAACGGTTGGCCTCCTTTCGATTGGAGAAGAAGAAGGCAAAGGAAACGAACTCACACTTGAAACACACTCTCTTTTAAAAAACAGTGGACTCAATTACATGGGCAATGTGGAAGGGAGAGATATTCCGCAAGGAAAAGCCGACGTTGTGGTGTGTGACGGTTTTGTGGGAAATGTGGTGTTGAAATTTGGGGAGGGCCTTGCAGAAGCCATTATCAAATTAATGAAACAAGAAATCCGTGGCCACCCCATCGCCTTGTTGGGAGGTTTGCTCATTAAAAATGTGCTCAAATCCATTAAAAAGAAAGTAGACCCGACCGAAATAGGAGGAGCTCCTCTTTTGGGGGTTCAAGGTATCTCAATTGTCAGCCATGGGGGGTCAAACTCCATTGCCATTAAAAACGCGCTCCGCGTCGGAGCTGAACTGATTGAAGACAACATCAACGAACATATCGCCAGTAAACTCAAAACCACCTCTCAAAGCATTGTTCTTGCGTAAATGAAAACCTCAGCCTCCATCGTCCGCATTACTGGCACCGGATCAGCTCTTCCTGAAAAAATATTAACCAACGCCGACATGTCCAAAATTGTCGACACAAACGATGAATGGATAACAACGCGGACTGGCATTAAGGAGAGGCGAATTGCTTCTGAAAACATGGCCACATCTGATCTTTCTATTCTAGCGGCCAAAAACGCGTTGGCCTCAGCGGAACTCTCCGCTTCGGACATCGACGTTATCATCGTGGCAACCTGCACGCCCGATCATTTTTTCCCTTCTGTTTCCTGTATCGTCCAGAACGCCCTTGGGGCCAAAAGGGCCGCGGCTTTTGATGTGTCGGCGGCTTGTTCGGGATTTATTTATGCTCTTTCAGTTGGGAAAAGTTTACTTGAGTCAGGCGCCTATCAACGAGCTCTTATTATAGGAGCGGATTTGTTGAGCAAATTCACTGACTGGAAAGACCGTTCAACTTGCGTTCTTTTTGGAGATGGCGCCGGGGCCATGGTCTTAGAGGTCGATACCCATTCAACAAAATCCACCGCTCCCAGTATTCTCTCGGTTGATTTGGGCGCCGATGGCTCCCATACCGACATTCTGAAAATTCCTGGGGGAGGATCTCGTCATCCCATAACCACAGAGAATTATCAGGATAATCCGCCCCATATTCACATGGATGGAAAAGAGGTTTACAAACATGCCGTGACCCACATGATTGAAACGGCCAACAGAGCGCTCGAAAAAGCCGGTAAAAAACCTGAGGACCTCGCCCTTCTGATTCCACACCAAGCCAATTTAAGGATCATCGAGTCAATCGCCAAGAGAATGAACCTTCCCATGGAAAAGGTTTTCCTCAACATACACAAATACGGAAATATGTCCGCGGCCACCACCATCGTGGCATTGGATGAAGCGCGTCGTAAAGGACAATTAAAATCAGGTGATCTTATTGAGCTTATCGCATTTGGAGCGGGCCTCACTTGGGGGGCCACGGTGATTCAATGGTAGGAAAAATTGCCTTTTTGTTTCCTGGCCAAGGATCTCAATGTATTGGAATGGGAAAATTGGCTATTGAAAAATCTCCAGCATCCCGTCAATTATTCGAGAAAGCAGATCATATTCTGGGGTTTTCACTTTCCAATATAATGCTTAATGGCCCCGATGATCAATTGCGCGATACCGCCATTACCCAACCCGCTTTATTTGTTTCCAGCGCAGCCGCTCTGGAGTTATTAAAAGAGAAAGGAATTCAGGGTGCCTATGCTGCAGGACATTCGTTGGGAGAATACTCAGCTTTGTATTCAAGTGGTGTGTTTACCTTTGAAATGGGCGTCCGTTTGGTCAGAGAGCGCGGATTGGCCATGAATGAAGGCGGCAAGGCCAATCCGGGCACCATGGCTGCCATTATAGGACTGGACTCAGGAAAAATTGAAGAAGTCTGTAGAGAAGCGGCTGGAGATGATCTTATCTGTTCTCCGGCAAATTACAATTCGGATTCCCAAGTAGTTATTTCGGGTTCATTGCTGGCAGTTAAAAAAGCCATGGAACTGGCCACTCTTGCCGGAGCCGCCAAAGTGGTCCAACTCAATGTCAGTGGAGCTTTTCACTCGGCCCTTATGGGATCCGCAGCGCATAAAATGAAATCGGTGTTGCAACAGACGACTTTTGTCGATTCCGGTATTCCCGTGATCACCAATGTAGATGCCCAACCTACGCAATCAGCATCAGAATTTAAAGAAAAACTTTTTAAACAAATTGATCACCCTGTTCGTTGGAATGAATCGATGAAAAAATTACTTGAACTGGGAGCGGAATCCTTCATAGAAGTTGGATCTGGACGAGTATTGAGTACCCTGATTAAAAAACTCGATCGAAAAAAACAGGTTTATTGCACAGATGAATTTGAAACCATTGAAAGGAGTTTTACATGCGTTTAAAGGACAAGGTGGCGGTAATTACAGGTGGAGGCCAAGGAATCGGACGAACGATTGCAGAAACATACGCTCGAGAGGGCGCCAAGCTAGCCTTATTTGACGTTGTTGAAGAAAATGTCAAAAAAACCGCCGATGAAATCAAAAAACAATTTAACGTTGAGACGTTGGGAGCCAAGGCGGATGTCACAAAATTTGAGGATGTGGAAGCGGGAATAAGGCGTGTTGTTGACACATTTGGGAAAATTGATGTATTAGTCAACAACGCCGGAATTACAAAAGATAACTTGCTCATCAGAATGTCAGACGCGGAATGGGACGCGGTTCTAGCTGTCAACCTTAAGGGTCCTTTCAATTGCACCAAGGCGGTTTTTTCAGCCATGAGAAAAGCAGGAGGAGGACGAATCATCAACATCAGTTCCATCGTTGGCCTTATGGGAAATGCGGGTCAAGCCAATTATTCAGCATCCAAGGGCGGGTTGGTGGCCATGACAAAAACATGCGCAAGAGAATTTGCCAAAAAGAATATTTTAGTGAATGCCATAGCGCCGGGATTTATCCGGACAGCCATGACAGATAAACTATCGGACGAAGTGAAGAAAAACCTGGCTTCCCAAATTCCATTGGAAAGGTTGGGAGAGCCGCAAGATGTTGCCAATGCCGCTTTGTTCTTGGCTTCGGAAGAATCGTCCTACATAACGGGACATGTCATATCCGTTAATGGGGGAATGTACATGTAGCATCAGGATTTGGGAGTTGGGAAAAAATCCTAAATCCCAAGCCCTGGGAAACAAATTCAGGAGGTAGTCATGTCAGCAGAAATCGAACAAAAAGTGAAAGATATTATTGTTGAACAATTAGGCGTAGACGCAGCAGAAGTTAAACCAGAAGCTTCATTTGTAAATGATCTCGGAGCGGATTCATTGGATACCGTTGAATTGGTGATGGCTCTCGAAGAATCATTCGATCTTGAAATCCCTGACGAAGAGGCGGAGAAAATCCAAAACGTTGGGCAAGCGATCGAATACATCAAAACCCACAAGAAATAATCTCCTAAATAATCCGCAACATATATCTCTACTGGGATCCTCTCGCTCAATTGGCGAGGGGTCCCAGTATTTATAGGAACAACGCAATCAAATGAAAAAGGTTGTCATCACAGGTGTTGGAGTGGTCAGTCCCATTGGGATTGGCAAAGAAGCCTACTGGGAATCCTTGTCGAAAGGTCGACATGGATTTAGCCGGATCACCCGATTTGACTCTTCCACCTACCCTTGCCAGATACATGCTGACGTCAAGAATTTTGATGTGACTCAATTCGGCGTCGAAAAAAAGGGAGCCCGCCGAATGGATCTCTTCACCCAATTCGCCATGGCTGCCGCAAAAATGGCCGTTGAGGATGCGGGATTGAATCTGCAGCAAGTTGATCCTGAGCGAGCAGGCGTCATTGTTGGATCAGGAATTGGAGGCTTGCCCACCATTGAATCTCAACATTCCATATTATTGGAAAAGGGAATCAACCGGGTCACGCCATTTTTAATCCCCATGTTAATCACCAATATTGCACCAGGAGAAATCGCCATTTCTTTGGGTTTTGTGGGCCCCAACTACTCCTGTTCATCCGCCTGCGCAACGGCCAACCAATCCATTGGCGCCGCTCTACGGCATCTTCGCTACGGAGATGCCGACCTCATGATTGCCGGGGGAACAGAAGGAGCCATCACTCCTCTGGGTGTGGCGGGTTTTTGCCAGGCTCAAGCCCTTACCTTTGATTTTAATGACAACCCCGGGATTGCCAGCCGCCCATTTGACGCTAAACGATCAGGTTTTGTGATGGGGGAAGGAGCAGGATTGGTTGTTTTGGAAACAGAAGAACATGCCAAAAAACGCGGGGCTAGAATTTACGCGGAATTGGCTGGTTACGGAGCGACTGATGATGCGTTTCACATCACCGCCCCCAGCCCTGAAGGAAAAGCCGCCGTAAAAGCCATTCAGTTGGCCCTTCAGGATGGGAATATTAACGCCGATGAAGTGGACTACATAAATGCCCATGGAACCTCGACACCTCTCAATGACAAAACTGAAACCAAAGTCATAAAAATGGTTTTCGGTGAACGAGCTAAAAAAATTCCTATCTCTTCAACCAAATCAATGACAGGACATCTGCTCGGTGCCGCCGGAGGAGTGGAACTCATCGCCACACTGCTCTCCATGCAAAACAATTTGATTCACCCCACCATCAATTATGAAAACGCGGATCCCGAATGCGATTTGGATTATGTGCCCAACACGGCGAGGCCTGGAAAAATTACATGCGCGGTTTCAAATTCGTTGGGTTTTGGTGGTCACAACGCAGTGCTTGTCGTAAAAAAATATGGAAACACCTGACCTGGGTCTTATCGAGAAAAAGATTCATGTTAAATTCCAAAATCAAAACCTTTTGGAAGAAGCTTTCACGCACAAATCATATTCGATCGAACACAATGTGGCCATCTGTAATGAAAGGCTAGAGTTTTTAGGAGACAGTATAATTTCAGCAGTTGTGGCCCATTGGTTGTTTAAAAAATTTCCAAATGTTGACGAGGGGAAACTCTCAAAGATGAAGTCGCAGATAGTTTCCCGAAACAATTTGAGTTTATGGGCCGATGATTTCGATTTGGGTTCCTTTCTTTTCTTAAGTCAAGGGGAAGAAGCCACCGGGGGAAGGAAACGAGAGAGTTTGCTCGGCAATGTGTATGAAGCCCTTGTCGGGGCCATCTTTTTGGATCAAGGGTTTTCGGTGGCGCAACGTTTTATTTTGAGGCATTTATCAAAGAAAAAGCGTATCGTTGAAAACGATTTCAAAAGTAAGCTTCAAGAAATAATTCAAAAAAAGTACAAGTCACCCCCAGCCTATATCGTTATAGGAGAAACGGGGCCAGACCATGAAAAAAAATTTACGCTGGAAGTTCGCATCAAACAACGCGTGTTGGGAAGTGGAGAAGGGAAATCCAAGAAAGAAGCTGAGCAAATGGCCGCCAAAGAAGCCTTAAAATTAATACGAAGCAATTGATCGGAGGAAACAGTGGATTACGGGTTAACAGATGAACAAAAAGCAATTATCGATATCGCGCGGGAAATCGGCGAAAAGAAAATAAAACCTTTACGCATGGAATGTGATGAACAGGAAAAATTCCCATGGTCCATTGTTGAAGAACTTAGAAAAGCTGATCTATTTGGTGTGTACCTTCATCCCAACTATGGCGGATTGGGTGGTGGCGGATTCGAATTGGTTCTCGCCGTTGAAGAATTGTCTCGTTACTGTGGTGGTATTGCCCTCTGTTTGGCCGCCTCCGCATTGGGAGCATTTCCAATCATTCTTTATGGAACGCCCGAACAGAAAAAGAAATACTTGCCCGATATTGCTTCAGGCAAAAAATTAGCGGCCTTTTGTATCACGGAACCGGAAGCTGGCTCAGATGCGACTGCCACCAAAGCCACCGCTCGCAAAGAGGGGGATTACTATATCCTCAACGGGATCAAAAACTTTTGTTCCAACGGAGAAGCTGCGGAGATCTATACGACTTTTTTATCGACCAATCTTTCCCGAGGCGCTCGTGGCATCACTTGTTTTGTGGTTGAAAAAGGGACTCCCGGGTTTGGTTTTGGGAAAAAAGAACAAAAAATGGGAATTCGGGCCAGCAACACCTATGAACTGACTTTTGACAATTGCAAAGTACATAAAGACAATGTCATCGGTGGTGAAGGACGCGGGCTCTTTGTGGCACAATCGACCTTCGATATCTCTCGTCCAGGTGTGGCGTCTCAGGCTCTTGGTATCGCTCAAGGATCTTTTGATGAAGTATTGGCATATGGCCGCATGCGAAAACAATTCGGTCAAAATATTCTTTCCTTCCAATCAAGCCAACATATGATTGCTGATATGGCGACTCAGATCGAAGCCGGACGAGCTCTTCTCTACAGTGTAACCCGTGGCATGGACAAAACATTTGTAGAAGCCATCGATGCTTCTGAAAAATCCGGGAAAACCGTAGCAGAAGAAATGAAACGCCTTTCCAAAAAACGTTGGACCAAAGAATCGGGAATGGTCAAATTGTTCTGCTCTGATATGGCGATGGACGTAACCACTGACGCTGTTCAATTGGCTGGCGGGATCGGATATATGAGAGACTTCCCAATAGAGAAATATATGCGCGACGCAAAAATCACACAAATCTACGAAGGCACCAACCAAATCCAACGAAATGAAATTGGCATGACCATCACCAAGGAATTGGCTGGAGCAAAAGAATAAAGGATAAAGGACCAACTTACATGCATATCGTCACTTGCATCAAACAAACACCCTCCACTGACAATGTTCAAATCGATCCCGTTACAGGAACGCTAAAACGAGAAGGAATGGCCGCTGCCATCAACCCTTTCGATGAATATGGAATTGAAGAAGCGGTTCGATTAAAAGAACGTGTCGGGGGAGATTCAACCGTCACCTGTATCACCATGGGGCCTCCCCAGGCTGAACAGGCCATCCGCGATGCGATTGCCAAAGGAGCCGATCAAGGATTCCACATTTGCGGCCGTGAATTTGCGGGAGCCGACACCTGGGCCACATCTTATAGTCTGTATAAAGGGATCCAAAAAATTCATAAAGAATTTAAACCTGTTGACCTGATCATTTGTGGAAAACAAACCAACGATGGGGACACTGGACATATCGGTCCTGGTTTGGCCGCTTGGTTTGACTGGCCCAATGTGGCTTATGTGAAAAAAGTTGAAGACATCAAATCCAAAGGCACCGGACAAGGCGGAACAATTGTTGTTCATCGCATGATGGAAGATGGAACCGATGTCCTTGAAATGGATTTGCCTGCGGTCATCGCTGTGGTTAAGGAAATTAACGAACCCCGCGTTCCTTCTCTCAAAGGAAAAATGAACGCGAAGAAAGCTGAAGTTCCCAAATGGGACGCCGCTGCGATTGGCGCCGATATGGCTTATGTGGGGCTCAAAGGTTCACCGACCATTGTTGCCAAAAGCTTTCGTCCTCCCATGAAAACGGGAGGAGTGTCCATTCAAGGATCTACCGCAGAAGAAAAAGCCAAAAATTTGGTCTCAAAACTCAAAGAACTTCACTTGATATAAATAGGAAACAACATGTCAGAACAATCCATACTTGCCATACCCATTGAACCTCAAAATCATAAAGATGTTTGGATATTCGCGGAAGTCCGCCATGGAAAGTTGATGCCCACGGCCTCCGAGCTTCTCAACATCGGAAAAACCTTGGCGAAAGACCTCAATGAAAAATTGTGCGCGGTCATCATCGGAAAAAACGTATCACAACACGCCCCCACTCTACATGAATACGGAGCCGACAAAGTTTACGTTATCGAACATGATTCCCTTGAGCAATTTGTCGATGAAACATATGCCGATCTTCTGGTTGAATTGATGCTCAAAGAAAAACCAAACAAACTTCTTATGCCGGCCTCCATTACGGGGCGTTCGTTTGGAAGCCGCGTAGCAGTGCAAGCCAACACAGGGATTACCGCTGATGCCACAGAGTTGAGTATCAATAAAGAGAAGGGCGGCGTTTTAAACGCGATTCGCCCCTCCTTTGGAGGGACGCTCATGGCCACTATTCTTTGCATACGAGGACATCGCCCTGAAATGGTAACGGTCCGCCCCATGGCCTTCCCTCCAGGAACAGCTGAAAAGGGCAGAAAAGGTGAAACCATCAATGTGCCAGTGGATCCATCAAAATTCAAGAAACGCGAAAGACATATTCGTTTCGAACCAGAAGCCAATCAAGAAGTGGATATTTCGGGAGCTCAAACCATCATCGCTGGTGGATACGGCGTCGGGGGCGCCGATGGATTTAAACCCATCGAAACTTTAGCCAGAAAAATGGGAGCTGCCGTTGGAGCCAGTCGACGCGCGGTGGATGCCGGTTGGATTCCTTATCGTCATCAAATAGGATTGACTGGACGAGTGGTTCGGCCCAAGTTGTACATCGCAGTGGGTATTTCAGGACAAATCCAACATTTGGCCGGAATGAATTCATCCAACACCATTGTGTGTATCAACACCGATCCCGAGGCCCCTTTGATGAAATTGGCCACATTTTCAGTTCAGGGAGATTTCAAGGAAATTCTTCCCGCAATCGAAAAAGAGCTGACGCATTCTTAGGTAAAAATTTTATTCAAAAAAAATACTTAAAAATGTTAGTGTGTTTTAAATTCATTTAGAGTGAACGAGGAGGTTGTAACAAATGGCTGGTATCGATCCTGATTTTCAAACAAACCGCAAACCCGCAGGAACCGCTCCTGAGGGCTATCAGATTTGGGGGCCTGTTGAACCCCCAACAAAACTAGGCATTCACGGCACATGGGTGGCTGTTGATTACGATATTTGTATCGCTGACGGAGCTTGTCTAGATGCTTGCCCAGAAAATGTATTTGAATGGCGTGACACCCCGGGACATCCGGCGTCAGCCAAAAAAGCAGCCCCTGCAAAGGAAGAAGCCTGTATCTTTTGCATGGCCTGTGAAAGTGTTTGTCCGGTGTTAGCGATTAAAATAACCCCAAAATAAATTCTTGTTGGATATAAAAAAACCCTCTCTCTTATTTAAAGGGAGAGGGTTTTTTTCTTGCCAAATTGAGATTATAACCGTTACAATGCCCCGCATTTTCAACTACTGGTTGTAGGCATTAAGCGCACCACCACAAAATATAGACGAGAGGGAGTGACGACCTCATGCACCTAAAGCATCTTGATATTGTTGGGTTTAAATCCTTTGCAGACAACATTCATCTTGAATTTGAACCAGGTATCACCGCAATTGTAGGCCCGAATGGCTGCGGCAAATCTAATATTATTGACGCTGTTCGTTGGTGCTTGGGCGAAATGTCCGCTAAATCATTACGTTCGAATCTCATGATGGACGTTGTCTTTAATGGATCTGGTTCTCGCCCACCTCAAAACCTCGCTGAAGTGACTTTGACCTTTGATAACAGCGACAAACGCTTGCCCATTGATTTCAGCGATGTTTCCATTACCCGCCGATTGTTTCGTTCCGGTGAATCAGAATATTTCATCAACAAAACTCAGTGTCGATTGAGAGACATTCGGGAACTCTTTCTTGATACAGGGATGGGGGAAGACGGCTATTCTTCCCTTGAACAAGGGAAGGTGGAATGGATTCTGCAGGCCAAACCGGAAGAACGACGAGAACTTTTCGAAGAAGCGGCTGGAGTTTCCAAATACCGCGCTCGACGAGAAGAAGCGCTAAGAAAGTTGGATAAAGTGGAAATTGATCTTTCTCGTTTGGCAGACATCATCGCAGTGACAACCGACCAAATTCGAAAACTTGAAAATGCCGTGAACAAAGCGAAGACCTATCAACGCGTGAGGGAAGAGTTGAAAGTCATGGAAGTCAACGATTGGTTGTTCCAACTCTCCAACTCCGACAATGAACTCTCTGAAATGGCGCGCGAGCTGGACATTCATCAAAAGAAATATGAAGAACTTAACACGCAAATTCACCAACTGGACACACAAATTTCCGAATCGCGTCTTCAATTGACTCAATCTGAAGAAGAACTCCTCAAAGCCAATTCAGCCCTCAATCAAATTGACTCGAATATAAAAATTGGTGAAGAACGTTTGAATCATGCTCGTCGACGACAACAAGACATCGAAACCCAAGAATCCCACACCAAAGAGAATCTGCTTCGAGAAGAAACACGGATTAAAGAATTAAATGAGCAGTCCTCCCATTTAATAGCGGCGCTTGAGGATCTTAAAAGGGCCGGATCGACGATCGAATCAGGATTTTCGGAATCCAAAGCTGTTTTTGAAAAAACCCACCATGAATTGGAAATAAAAAAACAAGAAGCCAAATCGGTCAGAGAATTGATTCTCTCACGAACGCAAGAAAGAGGACAATTGCAGCAGCAAATGAGTAACTACTCCTCTGATTTGGCGCGTTTAACCTCTCAACTTGAAAACACAGAAAAAGAAAAATCTCGTCTTCAAAACCAGTTGGAACAAATTCAAGAAAAAATTAATTTTGGGGAAAATCAAACAGAAGAACTCAAAAGCCAACTCAATCAAAAATCGGAATTATTACAGGGAATGTCCGCTGAAATTAAAAACCTGGAAGAATCTGAAACCGCCCTTCGCCTTGAAACGCTGCATCAAACCGAAGAAATTGCCAAACTTAAGGGGCAAATTCACTCCATCCAAGATCAGCAAAATCTCGATCCTTATCTAGCGGGAACCCAGGCGGTCCTTTCATCGCAACTCACAGGCATCTATGGCCCGTTGGGTCGATTAATCCAAACTGATGAAATCAACCGCGACATCGTCGCGGCTACCATTGGAGAACACTTGGGAGATTTGGTAGCCGAATCAACGGAGGATGCGCAAAAAGCCATTCAACTTCTTCAAGAACAACAAAAAGGGAGAGTTCGAATATGGATTTTGGATAAACTGGCCGAGCAACCTCCCCAAGGTTTCGTGGGATCACTTCCCGGAGGAACTACTCTGCTCAGTTGCATTCAAACAGAAGAAAAATATCGCCCTCTCCTCATGCATCTCTGTTCCTCCCTTTGGATTCAAGGAACCTCCGTTTATGGACATGCCGTGATCAATGGGGGAGTTGATCCATCAAAATGGCAGAGTCACATTTCACTTCGCCTTCCTGAACTGGAGAAAGCTCTTGCCGAAAAAGAATCCAAAAAGAAGTCTTTGGACGAAAATCTCGTGGAATTAGATCATAACCTCATTCTTCAAACACAGAAACGCGAAAGTGTTCTAAAGGAATTGGAGGAAGTTCGAATCCGGCTCGAATTGGCTTTAGAAGACTTGGCACGAATTTCAGATGAGAAAAAAAGTTATGAAGAAGAATCTATCGCCGTTGATTTGAATACCGAAAGAATAATGGCTGAAAAAACAAAAGCACAAGCCAACCATGAGGAACACCTGTCGAAATTCAACGCCATCCAACAAGAGGAACAGGACAACCACAATCATCTCGATCAACTTCAACATGAGCTAACCGAACTTCAGCAATCTCACGCCAAAGCTTCGGCCGAATTGGCCAATCAAGAAGGAAACTTCAAAGCATTTCAAGAGAAAATTCATTGGCAGGAATCGGTCATCACCCACAACAGACAGGAAATGAACAACGTCGAACAAACACGTCAACGGCATCTTCAATCCATTGATGACATGAAAAATCAAATGTCTGAAGCAAAAAATCAACAAGAAGAGGCGGATAAACTCATTCAGTCTTCCCTTTCCGAAAGGGAAAAGGCGTCAGACTTATTGGTTTTGATTCAATCCAACCGAACCCAATTATCAACCCAAGTTCAATCATTGGAACTCACGCTCTCTCAGATCAGGTCTGAATTGGGACAAGTTCAGGAATTAATCCAAAATGAACGTATTCGAGAGAGTCAAATTAAGAATCGAGTGGAAACATTCACGCAGAAATTGAACGATCAATATGAAATGTCACTGGAATCCGCGAAGGCTCTATTCACCTCTCCTGTCGCGGCAGATCCGGAGACTTTGGAAAAACTCAAGAAACGTGTGGCCAATATGGGCCCCATAAATCTTGCCGCCCCAGAAGAACATGCCGAATTGATGGAGAAGAACTCGTTCCTGACGACCCAACAAGGGGATCTCATCAAAGCCAGGGAAGATTTGAAACAGGTCATCACAAAAATCAATGCCACCACACGCGAACATTTCAGAGAGACCTTCGACAAAGTACGCGAGAACTTTCGGGCGTTATATTCCACACTGTTTCAAGGGGGGGAAGCGGACATCAAATTCACCGATGAATCCGATATCCTCAACACTGGAATCGATATTTTCTGCCAACCTCCAGGAAAAAAATTGCTTCATATATCCCTGCTTTCGGGAGGCGAAAAAGCCCTGACAGCGATAGCCCTTCTCTTTGCCTTTTTCCAAGTGCGCCCTTCTCCCGTAGCCCTTCTCGACGAAGTTGATGCCCCATTGGATGAAGCCAATGTTCTCCGTTATGCGGATATGATCAAGAAATTTAGTGAGAAAAGCCAATTCCTGCTCATCAGCCACAACAAACGAACCATGGAAGCTGCCAACACCTTGTACGGAGTCACCATGGAAGAATTGGGGGTTTCAAAGGTTTTGTCGGCAAGGTTGCAAAAGAAAGAAAACATGCCTCCCCCTATTCCAGCCGTGGAGACCGCAAACGCCTGAAATCGCAAAAAATTTTAGGCATCTCAGTTCACATTCTTAATGAAAACTCTTTAAGAGAGGTACTTCGAGGTTTATTGAGCTCTGGAGATTTTCATCAAATTATCACGGCCAACGCGCTCCTCTTCCTTCAAACCCAAAAGGAACCTCAATTAAGACAAGCTTGTGAAGAGGCCTCTCTTGTGTATCCAGAATCAGCTGGGGCCCATTGGGCACTTAAAATAAGGGGATTACCCTCCAAGGAGAGTTTTCACCCCTTGGCGGGCATCGATATGGCCTTCCAACTTTGCGAGATAGCGGCCCAAATGAACAAGGGGGTTTATTTCTTGGGAGGGAAACCGGGATTGGCTGAAAAAGCAATGACCTATTTGAGTGAAAATATTCCAAATCTGCGCGTTTCCGGATTCCACCATGGTTTTTTTTCGCAACAAGAAGAGGCGGGCATAATCCACCAAATAACACAAAGCCAAGCAGGCCTTGTTCTGGTGGGAATGGGGATGCCTTTTCAGGACCTTTGGATCTATTCTCGAAAACATCTGTTGCCCAAGGCCCTGTATATTGGAATTGGGGGAACTTTCGATATTTGGTCTGGGAACCTCAAAAGGGCGCCCAAATGGGTTCAAAAACAAGGGTTGGAATGGCTCTACCGATTTTGGCTGGAGCCCTGGCGATGGAGAAGAATGGCTCAATTGCCGCTATTCGTTTACCGAGTTCTCCGAGAGAAAACCTTTGGGCCTCCCACGCTCGAAATTTGATACCATTCCGCCTCGATAAAATTATTAAGGAGTCTTTTTTATATGTCCAAACGTTGTGATATGACCGGAGTGGGGCCTCAAACGGGGATGAATGTCTCCCACTCAAACCGACACACCAAACGCCGATGGGAACCCAATTTAAAGAAAAAACGCATCTTTGTTCCGGAAGAAAATCGTTGGATGACTGTTCGTCTTACAGCGAACGCCTTGAAAACATTGACTCGAAAAGGCTTAAAATCCGTGAATAAAATGCGGGCCCGCGTTGTCCGTCGCAATCCGAGCTTCAAACACGCCTAATTCCCCACCCTCCATTCACCACTCATTTATGCGGCGAGCGCTCCATTTGGCCGCCAAAGGACAAGGATTTGTAAACCCCAATCCAAAAGTCGGGTGCGTGATTGTTAAGAAGGGGAAGATAATTGGGGAAGGATACCATCAACGTTTTGGTGGACCTCATGCTGAGATCCTTGCCTTGGCCCAAGCCGGGTCCAAGGCCAAAGGTGCCACCATGTACCTGACCCTGGAACCCTGCACGCATTTTGGAAAAACCCCTCCTTGCGCTCCTGAAATTCTGAAGGCACAAATCCATCAGATTTATGTGGCCATGAAAGATCCCAATCCGTTGGTTTCTGGCAAAGGAATTCAAACTATGAAAAAAGGGGGGGTGTCCGTTCACGTGGGACTTGAAGAGGAGGCCGCCCAAGATCTCAACCGTCCTTTTGTGACCTTGATGACAAAAAAACGCCCCTACGTGATCTTAAAAATGGCCCTGACTTTGGATGGAAAAATTGCGACCAAAACAGGGGATTCCAAGTGGATCACTTCAACCGCTTCTCGGCGTTATGTTCACGCCCTGAGGTCTCAATCCGACGCCATCTTGGTGGGCAAACGAACCGCCCTCATGGACAAACCCCGGCTCACCAGTCATGGGATTGGAAGAAATCCCACACGGTTTGTCGTGACCTCTCAAGGGAAGAAAAAAATGACGGCCAAAACCATACTCAACTCGCTTGCTCGACAACATGTTTCTCAATTGATGGTGGAGGGAGGGGGAGAAACATCCTGGTCTTTCATCAAAGAAAACTTGGTAGATGAACTGTATTTTTTCGTGGCGCCACTTATTATTGGAGGGCGCACAGCCCCCAGTCCCGTGGAAGGAGAGGGATTCAAAAAAATTAATGAGGGGCTCAAACTTCACTCTTTAACGGTTTCTCGAATTAATGACGACATTCTGATCCATGCTTATAACAAGGCGGCCTAAATGTTTACGGGAATAATCCAACATAAAGGACAAGTGGAAAAATTCATTCGGAACACCTTGGTGATTCGGTTGCCCTCTATAAATGTAAAGTTAGGAGACAGTGTGGCCGTTAACGGTATCTGTTTAACAGTTGTGAATAAAAAATCTTTGGGAAAATCCCTTCTTTTGACGTTTGAAATTTCTGAAGAGACACTGGAAAAGACCACTCTTCCCAAATGGATACCTGGAATGACCGTTAATATGGAACCCGCCATGACACTCAACGATCCCTTGGGCGGACACTGGGTTCAAGGCCATGTGGATGGAGTGGGGAAAATAAAAAGCATCCAGCTGCAAAGACATTCGAGGGAAATGTGGATTGAGATTCCAAAGTCTCTCATTCAATATATTGTCCCGAAAGGCTCCGTGACCATTGACGGCGTGAGTTTAACAGCGGTTAAAGTTGGGAAAAATAATTTTTCCATCGCGCTCATCCCCCACACGTGGAAAAACACCAATCTGGGAGAGTTAAAGAGAGGACAGAGCGTTAACTTAGAAACAGATATCATGGCCAAATACGTTCAAAAGTACATGCAACGAAAATGAAATCCCAATTCACCTCTATCCCTGAAGCCATCCGACAAATTCGAATGGGAAAAATGATTATCGTGGTTGACGACCCTGATCGTGAAAATGAAGGAGATTTGGTGATGGCGGCCGAGAAGGTCACACCTGCTTCCATTAATTTCATGGCCCAACATGGACGCGGTCTTATTTGTGTTCCCATGATGAGTTCACGCCTTGACAAGTTGGGATTGACTCCCATGGTGAACGTGAACACAGAGCTGCGCGAGGCCGCTTTCACAGTCAGTGTGGATGTTAAAAAGGGCACTTCCACTGGCATCTCGGCCTCCGACCGAGCGAAGACGATTCTGGCCCTCATTGATAACAAAACAAAACCCGATGATCTCGCCAAGCCGGGTCATGTGTTTCCTCTCCGCGCCAAAGAAGGCGGAGTGCTGGTTCGCACTGGCCACACGGAAGCCGGAGTGGACCTGGCCCGCATGGCAGGCCTGGCCCCAGCCGCCGTCATTTGTGAAATCATGAGCCCCAACGGCTCGATGGCAAGGTTGCCCGCCCTTCAAAAAATCGCGCAAAAACATAAATTGGCCCTCATCACCATCCGCGATTTGATTTCATACCGAAGCCATCATGAAAAATTGGTCAAACGTCTGGTGACGGCGAAATTGCCCACCAAATTTGGCGAATTTGATCTCCAACTCTATGAAGATTCGGTTCTCCAGGAACATCACGTGGCCCTGGTCAGAGGCGACGTGGCCAACAGCAAAAATGTATTGGTTCGGGTCCATTCTTCGTGCTTTACAGGAGATGTTCTTCACTCCCTCAGGTGTGATTGCGGAGAACAACTCCAATCCGCCATCGAAATGATTTCTAAAAAAGGGGAGGGCGTCGTTCTTTACATGCACCAAGAAGGACGTGGTATCGGCCTCATGAACAAATTACACGCCTATATTTTGCAGGATAAAGGCCTTGATACCGTCCAAGCCAATCTAAAACTCGGATTTGCCGCTGACCTTCGAGATTATGGTATTGGAGCTCAAATCCTTTCAGATATGGGGTTGACCTCCATCCATTTGATAACGAACAACCCCCGAAAGATCGTGGGACTTGATGGATATGGGCTAAAAATCACCAAAAGGATTCCATTGGTGATTCCTTCCAATCCGCTAAATGCCCGATATCTCGAGACCAAACGAAAAAAAATGGGACATATATTAAAGAAATGAAAAATGTGAATTTAAGAAAAATCCGTTTGGCCATTTTGGTTTCGAAGTTTAACCTGAAAATAACCTCAAACCTTCTCAAATGTTGCGAAAATGAACTATTGGCGCACGGAATCCACAAATCAAACATTCAATTGGTTTGGGTCCCCGGGGCTTATGAATTACCTTATGTGGCCAACAAAATGGCGCGGAAAAAAAAGTTCGACGCAATCATTTGTCTCGGTTGCGTCATCAAAGGGGAAACGTCCCATGATCTCTTCGTGTCTGCGTGGGCAGCCATCGGCATTGGCCAGGTGAGCTTAAAGACAGGCGTCCCCACTTTTTTTGGAGTGTTAACTCCGAAATCAGACGCTCAAGCCCTGAAGCGCGCCAAACCAGGCCCTCTCAACCGCGGAAAAGAGGTAGCCGAGGCAGCCTTAGAAATTATTCATTTAAAACAGAAAGGCCTTCTGTAATTATGGGCGCCCGTCGAAAAGGTCGAGAATATGCGCTCCAAATCCTGTACCTCATGGACATCGCCAGACTCGATCAGGAAAAGGCCATCCGCGCCGTTTTATATGGGGCCCAACCTGAAAAACAAATCGCTGATTTCTCAAGACGCCTGGTGGAGGGAACAGCCTTGGTCATGGAAAAATTGGACGGCCTGATCCAAAAATGCGCCAAAAATTGGGAATTAAAACGCATGGCGGCTTTGGACCGAAATATTCTGCGCTTGGGCGCCTTTGAACTTCTCCATGAACTTGAAACACCGGTGTCCGTCATTATTGATGAAGCAGTGGAAATAGCCAAAATTTTTTCGACCGATGAATCGGGGAAATTTGTGAACGGAATTTTGGACAAGATTAAAAATGAACGCCAAGAGAACCGAAAGCCCTGATAAAATAATCTCAGAACTGGAATCTCTTCGAGAGAAGATTCGTCATCACGATCACCTCTATTACGTATTGGACAAACCGTCCATTTCTGACGCGGAGTACGATCAACTCTATCATCGCCTCAAGGAAATTGAATCCACCCATCCACGCCTCATTACACCTGATTCACCCACCCAACGCGTTTCCGGGAAACCCATTTCAACCTTTGGCCAAATTCGTCACACGGTTCCCATGCTTTCCTTGGACAACAGCTATTCAGAAATGGATGTTCGCGCCTGGTTGGAACGGGTTACCAAGATTCTGGGGGATCGTCCGACTGAATTTGTTTTGAACCCCAAAATTGATGGGCTTTCACTTTCGCTGATCTATGAAAAAGGGTTGCTCCACAAAGCGGCCACCCGGGGAGACGGCACGTCGGGGGAGGACGTCACAGCCAACGCGCGAACCATCAAGGCCATTCCCCTCAAATTAAGAACAACACCCTCGGATGTGTTTGAGGTGAGGGGGGAGGTTTACATGGACTTAGAAGATTTTAGGAATATGAACACGGGCCTCCTGGAAAGCGGACAGGAGCCCTTTGCGAACCCCCGAAATGCCGCAGCGGGTTCATTGCGTCAAAAAGATTCTTCTATCACGGCCAGTCGCCCTTTGAAGTTTTTCGCTCATTCCTATGGGAATCTGGGAGGAGCGCAATATAAACATTACACTGAGTTTCTTAACACCTGTGAAACCGCTGGTTTGCCAGTGGCCAAACCACTTTGGGTGGTGAACTCGATTGATTCTGTTATTTCTTCTCTCTTTCGACTTCAAGAAGACCGAGACACCTTGGCTTTTGAAATTGATGGAGTGGTGGTCAGAATCAACAATTTGGAACAACAAAAAATTCTTGGCTTCACCGCCAAATCACCTCGGTATGCCTTTGCTTATAAATTTCCCGCCAAACAAGCGACCACTCAAGTTCTCGACATTATCCACTCTGTGGGACGAACCGGTGTTATCACTCCAGCCGCAAAGTTGAAACCCGTTGAATGTGGCGGAGTTACGATCTCCAATGCCACGCTTCACAATTACGACGAAGTTAAACGGCTCGATGTCCGTGTAGGCGACACCGTGATGATCGAGCGGGCCGGAGAAGTCATCCCCAAGGTTGTGAAGGTCCTCACAGACCACAGAACAGGTCAAGAGAAACCTGTGATTCCACCTCATCAGTGCCCGGCATGCCACTCACCGGTGAAACATTTGAAAGGAGAAGTCGCCCTTCGTTGCGTAAATCCGCATTGTCCGATCCAATTGGAACGGACTCTATTGCATTTTGCCAGTCGAAATGCGATGGATATTGAAGGAATGGGTGAGGCGGTGGTGCATCAATTGTTGGAAAACCCCGGTCTGACCAACCTCGCTGACATTTTCTCCTTAAAGAAGGACCAACTTCTGAAATTGGACCTCTTCGCCGATAAACGCGCCGATAATCTCATCCGAGCCATTGATCAAGCCAAAAACCGCCCCCTGGAAAGATTGATTTACGGCCTTGGCATTCCCAACGTGGGAGAAAAAACAGCCCTCACCCTGGCCGAAAAATTTGAATCTTTGGAAAAGCTGCAAAACGCCACATTGGATGAACTGCAAAAGGTTTCAGAAGTGGGACCCGTTATAGCGGAATCCATCCGCCAATATTTTAAACAATCCCGCTCCCTTGAAACGATTCGCAAATTAAGACAAATGGGCATTGATCCCCGCGTCTCTCGTGAAACAAAACCCATGCACACCCCCTTTGCGGGAAAAACGTGGGTCTTCACAGGAGAATTGAGATCCTATACGAGACCAGATGCCGAACGTTTGGTGAGATCATTGGGGGGGAAAACAACAGGAAGCGTTTCTGCCAAAACAGACTATGTGGTGGCCGGAGAAAAAGCCGGCAGCAAACTCAAACAAGCTGAAAAACTGGGCATCACCGTCCTCACAGAGGACGCTTTTCTCTCTATGATTAATAAAGTATCTTCCCAGCCTTCCTAAATTTTTCCCTGTACCTTCAGGAGGTTTGAATGGCTTCTTTTCGTCGAGCACTTTTATCAGTTACCGAAAAAAATGGTGTTGTGGATTTGGCCCATCGATTGGCTGATCTGGGGACCGAAATCATTTCAACCGGCGGAACGGCGAGTATCCTCCGGCAAGCCGAGGTGAATGTCACTGAAGTCTCCGCTCTCACCGGGTTCCCTGAAATTTTAGACGGGCGAGTCAAAACACTTCATCCCAAAGTTTTTGGCGGTCTTTTGGGCCTTCCTGATAAACCCGAACATGCCAACGCCATGGAAACCCATGGCATCGCGCCCTTTGACCTCATCGCGGTTAACCTTTACCCCTTTGAAAAAGTCATCCAAGGAAAATCCATGGACGATGATGAGTTGGTGGAATTTATCGATATAGGCGGCGTGGCCCTGCTGCGCGCGGCGGCCAAAAACTACAAGAATGTATTGGTGCTTTGCGACCCCAATGACTATGGTCCCGCCCTTCAAGAAATTCAAAACCCAACC
The DNA here is from genome assembly GCA_022072025.1 of Elusimicrobiota bacterium. Classification (NCBI taxonomy): domain Bacteria; kingdom Pseudomonadati; phylum Elusimicrobiota; species Elusimicrobiota bacterium. Next base: position 55,139 of record JAJVIP010000001.1, on the reverse strand, counting down.
GGTGTCTCAGAAGATTTTCGTCGCAAAATGGCCGTCAAAGCCTTTGCCCACACCGCGCATTATGACGCCGTTATTTCCACCCATCTCAAATCCAGATGGGAAATCAAAGAGAAGTTTTCAGATGAAATGACCATTGGCCTGCGAAAAATCAAGAACTTGAGATATGGCGAAAACCCACACCAAGAGGCCGCCGTGTACAGGGAATCAGGCACCTCGTCATGGGGAGTGGTTTCTGCGAACATTCTTCAGGGCAAAGAAATTTCTTTCAACAATTACCTCGATTGCGAGGCCGCCTGGCAAGTCGCCCTTAGTTTCACCGAACCCGTCTGTGTGATTATCAAACACAACAATCCCTGCGGCGTGGCCACCGCGAAATCCCCTGCGGAAGCCTATCGTTGGGCCCTTATGTGTGATCCGGTCAGTGCGTTTGGCGGCATCATCGGTTTTAACCGCGCGGTCGACCGGGAAACAGCCGAAGAAGTGAGCAAGCTGTTTGTGGAATGCATTATTGCCCCCAGTTTTCATCCCGAAGCAATTGAAATATTCAAAACCAAAAAAAATGTTCGTTTGTTGGAACAACCCACACTTCTCGCGGCTCCTTATCAAATGGATGTTCGACGAATATCGGGGGGTTACCTGGTGCAAGATATTGACCACCTTTCGGGAGCTGAATTTAAAGTGGTCAGCAAACGCCAACCATCCGAAATGGAACGGGCGTCGCTCGACTTCTCCTGGCGCATTGCCAAACATGTGAAGTCGAACGCCATTGTTCTAGCCAGAGGCCGACAAACAGTCGGCATTGGAGCCGGACAAATGTCCCGTATCGATAGCATCAAAATCGCTTCCATCAAAATGAAACAAGCCAAATTGGATATGGGCGAATCTCTCGTGATGGCGTCTGACGCTTTCTTCCCATTTCGTGACGTGGTGGACGAGGCCGCCCGAATTGGCGTCACCGCCATCATTCAACCCGGCGGTTCCATTCGCGACAATGACTCCATACAGGCCGCGGATGAACATGGCATGACCATGGTCTTCACTGGCACGAGGCATTTCAAACACTAGTGAAGAATATCCGAAAAGCGTATCTGGACTTTTTCAAAAGCAAGGGCCACACGATCGTCCCATCGGATTCGTTGGTTCCTTTGAGCGATCCCACTTTGCTGTTTACCTCGGCAGGAATGGTCCAATTCAAAGCCCATTTTTTACAACAGATTCCGCTCACCTTCACTCGAGCCGCCTCCAGTCAACGTTGCCTCCGAACGACCGACATCGACCAGGTGGGCCTTACCGCTCGTCACCTGACTTTCTTTGAAATGCTGGGTAATTTTTCATTTGGCGATTATTTTAAAGAAGAGGCCATCGCTTGGTCTTGGGAATTTCTCACCAAAGATTTGGCCCTCAATCCAAAGCGTTTGTGGATTTCCATCTATAAAGAAGACGATGAAGCAGAGAGAATTTGGAAAAAAATTGTACCGGCCAACCGCATTGTCCGAATGGGGGAAGAATCCAATTTCTGGACCATGGGCCCCACCGGTCCTTGCGGCCCCTGCTCAGAAATCTATTGGGACAAAGAAGATAAAGAGGACGGCAAAGTTCTCGATGAATCCGATCGATTTATGGAAGTGTGGAATCTCGTTTTCACGCAGTTCGACCGACAGGTTGATGGAAAACTATTGCCTCTCCCCAAGAAAAACATTGACACCGGGATGGGACTTGAACGTCTTGCCTCTGTTGTAGAAAACGCCAAAACAAATTTTGAAACATCACTCCTCAAGCCCTTGGTTCAGTTTGGAGAGTCAACCTTCTCCTATCAATATGGCTCCGAGCCCAAAAAAGACGTCGCGATGCGCATTATTGCCGATCATTTGCGAGCGGTTACCTTTCTCGTGTTTGAGGGCATCTTGCCCTCCAATGAAGGCCGCGGCTATGTGTTGCGGCGTTTGCTGCGCCGTGCCACGCGTCAAGGAACGCTGTTTGGAAAAAAAGAACCCTTCCTATTCAAAGGGGTCCCGCTTGTGGCACAACTCATGAAGGACACCGCCGCTGATTTATTATCGCGTCAAGAGAATATCGCCCTCTTAATTCGACAAGAGGAGGAAAGATTCCATGAAACTCTCGAAACCGGTCTCCAAAAATTCCGCGACCTCGTTCAAATAAACAAGGGGTCATCGATCCTTTCCGGAAAAGATGCGTTCCTCCTTTACGGAACATATGGGTTTCCTGTTGAAGTCACCAAAGAGATGTTGGCGGAACAAGGCATGAAACTAGACGAAATGGGTTTCCGACAAGCCGAAGAAGAAGCTCGTGGTATCGCTCGCGAAGGCTGGAAGGGATCAGGGGCGAAAGATGTGACCATCTACAATGAAATCAAAACGAAACAAGGGCCCTCTGTGTTCAAGGGATATGACTCTCTCAAAACGCAGTCGACTCTTCTCGCGCTTCTCAAGGATGGGAAATTGGTGGACACCCTTAAAGCGGGGGAAGTCGGCGAAATCGTAACCGGGCAAACACCGTTCTACCCGGAAGGCGGCGGACAGGTGGGAGATAAAGGTTTTATCCGCGCCTCTTCAGGCGACATTTTGGCTGATGTGTTCGACACCCAAAAACCAGTTCCCGATTTGATTGTTCATGAAGTGAAGACCAAAAAAGATTTAAAAATGGGCGACACGGTAGAGTTTCTGGTTAACAAAGATCATCGCAATCCCACCCAACGCCATCATACCGCCACCCATTTGCTCCATGCCGCCTTGCGAAGAGTTCTCGGTAAAACCGTCACGCAAGCGGGATCTTTGGTGGAACCCTCGCGCTTGCGGTTCGATTACACCCACAACAAACCTCTCACTCCGAGCCAGATAAAAGAAGTGGAAGATATCGTCAATGCCGCGATCCTTCAAAACATGAAAGTGACCCCTCAAGTCTTTTCAGCGGACCAAGCCAAGAAGATGGGCGCCATGGCCCTCTTCGGTGAAAAGTACGGTAACGAAGTTCGTTGCTTGTTGGTATCGGGCAAAGGCTTTGAAGATTTTTCGGAGGCCTTCAGCCTCGAATTGTGCGGCGGTACGCACGTATCTGCCACTGGCGACATCGGTGCGTTTAAGATCATCAGTGATTCTTCCGTGGCCGCGGGCGTCCGGCGCATGGAAGCTGTGGCCGGTTTACGAACCATCGAGATTCTGCGCCAACAAGAATCCATGCTGAACTCCATTGCCGAAACGCTTAAAACATCGCCGGAAGAAGCCTCTCAACGCGTTTCCAAATTGGTGGAACGGCAACGACAATTGGAACAGGAAATATCCGACCTAAAACTCAAATTGGCTCAAGGGGGAGGGGGACATCAACAAGCCACTCCTCCCACACAATTGATCAAGGGAACCCATCTGGCCATCAATGTGGTGGAAGGGTTGGAAGTCAAAGAACTTCGTACGCTTGCGGACCGAATGAAAGATCAAATCAAATCCGGCGTGGTGTTCGTGGCCACCAAAATTCTGGATGAAGGAAAAGAAAAAGTATCTTTCGTTTTTGCGGTCACGCCTGACCTCAAAACCAAAGGGCTCGATGCCGGAAAATTGGCAAAATCCGCCGCGGCCGAACTCTCCGGTTCCGGAGGGGGTCGCCCCGACTTCGCCCAAGGAGGAGGAGAAGGGTTCGCCAAGCTGAAATCATTGGTAGAAAAAATTCCCACTCTTCTTTAGAATAACTCGGTTTTGTGCTCGTAGTGAAACGGATATCATTCAAGCCTCCGAAGCTTGCGTTTTGGGTTCGAATCCCAACGAGCACAAACATTTATGAAAGGAGCGAAAATTGAAATTGGAGAATAGCGCTTTATGATAATTGGATTAACAGGCAGAAACGCGTCCGGAAAAGGTGAGGTCGCCAAATATCTCAAAGACCGCGGATTCACATTTTATTCGCTCTCTGATGTCTTAAGAGAAGAACTGATCAAAAGAAAAAAGACCGTCTCTCGGGTCAATTTAATTTGGCTTGGGAATAAATTACGGGATGAAAAAGGCCCGTCCGTCTTGGCCGACAAAATATTGGGCCGTCTCCAAGATGACCACCATTACGTCATCGATTCTTTTCGAAACCCTGAAGAAGTCAAAGCCTTCAAACGCACCAAAGATTTTGTGCTCTTATCCGTTGAGGCGTCACAGAAAAAACGTTTTGAACGAATGCTCTCCAGAAACCGCGAGGCCGACGCCAAAACATTCGATGAATTTGTGAAACATGAAAACAAAGAATTGCGTAGTTCCGAACCGACCAAACAAAACTTAATCGCCTGCGCGGCTTTGGCGGACCATGTGATCACCAACAATGGCTCCATCGATGTTCTCCATGCCAAACTCAATCAACTTTGCACCCGCATATTAATGCATGCCCCTCGTCCCTCATGGGATGAGTATTTCATGCGTATTGCTCGAGTGGTCGCCTCTCGGTCCAATTGCATGAAAAGAAAGGTCGCGGCGGTTATTGTGAAAGAAGGTCGCATCATTTCAACCGGGTACAATGGAACTCCCAGAGGAACCGTCAACTGCAACGAAGGCGGCTGCCCTCGTTGCAACGCGTTCAAACCAAGCGGGCAAGGGTTAACCGAATGTTATTGCTCTCATGCGGAGGAAAACGCCATCGTTCAAGCCTCCTATCATGGGATTGGAATCAAAGGCGCCACTCTCTACACCACCTTTTCTCCCTGCCTCATATGCACAAAAATGATCATCAACTCCGGTATTTCTGAAGTCGTTTACAACGACGCCTATCCGCTGGGCAGCGAAGCTCTCCAACTGCTCAAACAGCCACACATCACGGTTCGTAAACTCTCCGCAACCTCTTCAATGTCCCGGTAAATTCCAGTGTGTGGACGAAAGCTTTGGAGGGGTTGGGGCTTGCTTGGAATTTTGGCCATCTTTGGCTTCATAGCTCCCCTACAGGCTGCGTTCTATGATGAAGGCCTCCCGGTATCGACCCACCCCATCGGATCTCCCTTTTATCGACATTTGGCCCAAGAAACCAACATTGACTTACGTGAATTGGTGAAATTTGAAAAACGCGGGTTTGGAAGGTCTGAGATCATCACGCTCATCTTCATCTCCAGTGCGACAGGGAAACCACTGAAAGATTACGGCCAAAGGCGCCTCAAAGACAAAGTCAGCCTTCGAGAGTTGGCCGCTGAGGCCCAGTTGGATTATTCGGAATTACATAAACGTGTTAAAGAATTTAAAACCCGCCTTGAATTTTTAGGGGATGATTTACTGCCCCCACCGGTTTACGAGGTGGATACTTCAACTCAGGTCTCACCATCACAATCCAAAAAGAAAAAAGACAAGCGGAAGAAATCCCCTTAATCGCGTCCGAGAATTTTCCGGTCGTACCATTCCACAAACATCAGCAAAGTCCAGAGGCGGCGGGCAAGGTTGGTTTTCCGTTTGAGATGAGCCTCCAATATCTGGAGTGGAACATGGGGGTTTAAATAAGGAATATCCTTGATGCGGGAAGGGGAAAATTTATGACGCGCCCAACCCACCAAATCAGTGGCAAGCCAAGTGGCCATGGGGGGGGAGAACCCTTTTTTGGACCCATTGGTAATAAATTTCGGCAACCGTCCCTTCATCAATTTACGAAGCAAATATTTTGTGGTCCACCCTTTGACTTTGTAGTGAAACGGAATCTCCGCCGCAAACTCAACGATCCGATGATCCAGGAAGGGGGGGCGAACTTCAAGAGAGTGGGCCATGCTCAATCGATCGACTTTGACCAAGAACTCGTCCAAGAGATGGGTGTTTTGATCAACATAAAGGAACTTTTCCAATCCCTCGCGGCCGATGGCTTGCTGGTAAGCCCGCGTAAAACTCTCTCCCAACGGACGAAGCCCCACCTCTTGCCAAAATTTCTCTGAATACAAACCTTTTTTAACTTCGCTTCGAAAACTTTCCGTCCATCCGAAATGTTCAAGTGGAGAGGAACGATCAGCCACGGCCACAAACGCTTTGGCTTTGTAATCTAAACTGATCCGGTTGTGGGAAACGGGAAGATGGTTCACAAGGGGCTCAATCACATGGCGTCGAAGCGTCGCCGGGATGCTTCGATAGATTTTGGCCATATGGTCGGCAATATAGGTAGGGTATCCGCCAAAAAGTTCGTCTCCTCCGTCCCCTGAAAGGGCCACCGTCATGCGTTCTCGCGCCATCTTGGTCAAAAAATAAGTCGGGACCATGGAATCGTCCCCGAAAGGTTCATCAAAAATATCGACCAAATGAGGAATCATCGACAAAATATCGGGAGAAACTTCTTTTTCAATGTGATGTGTTCCCAAATGCTCCGCCACGCCTCTGGCCTCTTCCCGCTCTGAAAAGGATTTTTCTTTGAAATAGATCGTGAATGACATGAGATCCGGCTTTTGTTTTTTGGCGTAATATGAAATGGTCGGTGAATCAACGCCGCCGGATAAGAAAGTTCCGAGAGGAACCTCTGAAATCATTTGGAGCTTCACGGCGTCGGCCAATAAGGCATCGGTTTTTTCCAAATAATACGACAATCCCTTGTCCGGCCCCATATGAGGCACAAAATTCCAGTATCGTTTAAATTCAGTTCGCCCTTTTTCCCATATTAATAACGTTCCCGGCTCCAGCTTGCGAATGGCCTTGTAGATCGAATGGGGGGTGGGGATATAACGAAGAGACAAGAAGTCATCAATCGCCAAGGGGTCAATGTCCCGTGGAACAGCCGGATGTTCCAAAAGCGCCTTAATTTCTGAACCAAAAATCAATTTGTCCTTCAAAAGTGCGTAATAAAGCGGCTTGATGCCCATCCGATCGCGCCCCAAAAGCAACCGTTCCCGCTTTTTGTCCCAAAGAGCAAAAGCAAACATGCCATTGAGTTTTTCTGGCATCGAGTCGCCCCACACTTCATAGCCATGAACCAGGACTTCGGTATCTGAGTGTGTTTTAAAAATATGGCCCGCCGCCTCCAATTCCGCGCGCACCTCTTGAAAATTGTATGTTTCACCGTTGTAAACAACCACCACGTCTCTTGTTTCATTAAAAATGGGTTGTTTCCCCGTGGTCAGATCGATAATTGAGAGTCTTCGCATCGCTAACCCAATGGAGCCGGAGGAAAATTGATCCATGTAAAACCCATCTTGATCTGGTCCGCGATGGAGCAAGGAACGGTTCATTCGCTCCAAACGCGCCGGGTCAACGGGAGTGGTTGAATTCCAATTTAATTCGCCACAAATGCCACACATGATTTTTATTTAGCAAAATAAGAAACAAATCGGTCGAGAAACCCATTCCTCAAGGACCAAACAAGGAATCCATGATCAAAATCGCGACAGCCAATTTTCCGGTGGGAAAGAAAAAATATGAATCCAGCTTGAAGACAGTCGAACTGGACAGTCTTTTTACGCGTTTTCCAAAAATCGAAACCATTCAAAAATGGCGTCAAGGAGCCCCCGATCAATTTGATTTTATTACCTGCGCCTCAAGAATCATTACTTATCCCACAAAAACCCGCGCTCAACATTCGCGTCACGAGCAAAAAAACCAGACCTCCCTTGAAGACAGCGCTCTCACACGGCAAGCCACCGAACGCACTTTAAAAATCGCAGAGATATTGAGATCTCGTCTGGTCTTTTTTGATTTTCCTTCCTCTTTTCTTCCCTCTCCTGAAAACATCAAACGAATTCAAAATTATTTTTCCAAACCCCGCGGCCATATTCTGTTCACTTGGGAACCGCCGGTCAGCTGGCCTCTGAAACTGGTAGACGACCTCTCGGAAGCTTATCGAATTATGCCTGTCATGAATCCTTTGGGAAAAGCCAAACCCACCCCTCATTCACCCATGCGGTATTATCGATTGGGGGGACATGGAAAAACGTCCGGCACGGGCCCGCTCTCTGACAACGATCTCAAAAAAATCATCTCCCTATGTGACACCCCTCTTTGCTATGTTGTGTTTAATAATGGCCCGACTGCTTTTGATGATGCGCTTCGAATGATGTCAATGCTGAACCCAAAACAATTGCCCTAACATGAAATTTGCACTCAATAAAAAATCTCCGCTTTGGCCTGTTCTTTTGTCGGCGCTTGTGGCGCCTGGCATGGGCCAAATCTATCTTCGTGATTTCCAAAAAGGCTTTTTCCTTTTGTTCTCTTCGTTGGCCTCTTTTTTTTGGTTTTCAAAAGTGGTCACCGAACAATTGGACCGGGTTCTGCCAGGCACGCCGGATCAGTGGGCCCAAAATCCCGCACTAATGCAGGATGCCTTAAAGCAAATCATAAACGAAAACTCTTCCATGTACTTAACATTCCAAATCCTCATTCTATTGATCTGGGGTTTTGGCGTGTTGGATGCTTATTTCACCGCGCGGTCTCACCAAAAATCATCGCATCTCTCCTTGCATGAAAACGAAAATACTGACCGTTGATCAATCAAGACAATTGGATAAAAAAGCCCAAACAGAATTCGATATTCCTCTTTTAATCTTGATGGAAAATGCCGGGCACCAATTGGCCGAACATATCCGCCTGGCTCTCATACCACCGATCAATCAGTGCCAAGTGGTTATTTTGGCGGGAAAAGGAAACAATGGCGGCGACACATTTGTGGCGGCCCGCCATTTGTTACAAAAAAACATTCGCAGTCAAATATTTTTGGTGGGAGATGAAAGTGAGCTCAAAGCCGAGGCCGAAATCAATTTTCGTATCATCCGAAAATTGGGATTGTCGGTCGAGCCGCTGAGCGCCATAGACCGGGCTCAAAACAAGTGGGACAGACTTCCCGTTTTGATCGTGGATGGAATTCTCGGTACGGGTTTTACTCCTCCGCTAAAAGAACCAGTAACAACCGCCATTCGTTGGATCAACAAATTTAAAAAAAACCACAATTGTAATGTGAAGGTTTTAGCCGTGGACATTCCATCTGGACTTCATGGGGACAATGGCCCGATTGAACAAGACATTGTTCGCGCGGACTTGACCATTACATTTGCATGTTTTAAACCAGGGCTTCTAAAGTCTGAATCAAAGAATTATGTCGGTCGACTCGAGGTCGTCGATATAGGCATTCCAGAAACACTTACACAGGAGGCGGTATGATCACAGGGTTGGTTTTGGTGAGGCTTCAGGCAGGAAAAGAAAATCAAGCGTTGGTTAAAATTAAAGAAATAAAAGGAATTTCTCACGTATCCGCGGTTTATGGACGTTGGGATTTGGTTGTTGATGTTGAAACCGATGACATGGCCTCCATGAGCCGATTGGTGGTTGAAAAGATTCGAACCATTCCTGGCGTTTTTGCGACCGAAACATTGGTCACAACGGCCATATAACATCATTCCCTCGATGCCCCAAATTCTCAATGACGCCCCGCATCCGTTTAAGGGGACCGAAATCCATACACTCGCAAATGGGCTCACGCTCATTCTCCGGCAAGATGCAACGGTTCCCGTGGTCGCCTTGCAAGCTTGGACAAGATGCGGCGCCATCGATGAAAAACCCTCCCAATATGGAATTTCTCATGGATTGGAACATATGGTCTTCAAAGGAACACCCACCCGTTCAGCGGGTCAAATCAGTCGCACCGTTGAGGCCAATGGGGGCTCCATGAATGCCGCCACACAGCTTGAAACAACCCATTACTATATCGATATCCCTTCTTATTCAGTCAAACCCGCCATTGATGTTTTGGCCGACACGTTGCTCAACCCCACTTTTCCACAAGAGGAATTGGAACGTGAGCGACTGGTTATTCTGGAGGAAATTCACCGGCGAGACGACAGTCCTGATGCCACGTTGTGGGATGAATTCGCCTCTCAAGTTTTTAAAAACACGCCATACGGAATCAAAGTAATTGGCAGCATCGACACGGTGTCGGCCATGTCGAGAAATGATTTGATGACCTATTTCCACGCCCATTATGTTCCCTCAAAAATGACGATGGTGGTCGCGGGCGACTTCAACAAAAAAGCCGTCTTAAAACAACTCACGGATCACTTCGAGAAATTGCCTTTTAAAAAGCCCCCTGAAACACCCACTGTGGACACCCGATTTATAGGGAACCCAACACGAAATATCCTCAAAAAACCCGTGCAACTCAATTATTTTGGCGTCGGTTTTCCGACCGTTGGATATGGAAATCCCGATGTGGTGGCCCTTGATTTATTGGCGGATGTTTTGGGAGGGGGAGTGAGCGCCCGCCTTTATCAAAAACTTCGTGAAAAGACCGAAATTGTTCTCTCCATTGGTTGCGACTATATTCCGTTTCAACAATGTGGATTGTTTGCCCTTTTTGGAGAAACCACTCCAGATAAAGCTCAAGAAGCCCTTTGGCGAATGGCGGAAGAAATTGACCGTATTTCCGAAGAACCTGTGCAAATGGCCGAACTAAACAGAGCCAAAGCGCGAATGAAAAGTGGATGGCTGCATGGATCTGAAACGCCGCATGGTCAAGCCAACACACTGGGATCTCTTCATGTGCTGGGGCAAATGGATCTTCTCAGCACCTATTTGGCCCAAATTGACGCGTCCACGCCAGAAGACCTTATGGAAGTTTACAAACGGCATATCAAAGGAAAAACTTTTTTTTCAACAATGGTTGAACCCAATTCATGAAACCACCCGCCATAAAAGAAACGAAATTTTCCAACGGGCTCACGCTGATCCACCTGCACACAAAAAGCGACCCCATCTCGGCTTGCCACCTTTTTTTCCCAAATGGAACCGATCGTGAAAGCACCCCCAAGGCGGGTGTTACCACGCTCATGTGGTCGCTTTTATCCAAAGGAACAAAAAACAGATCAGCTCAACAAATTGCAGAAGACATTGAATCCATAGGCGCGGCGATTGGAGGAGGAGCCACCCACGATTATTCTGAAATTTCCTGCCATGCCGTTTCAGAATATTTTTTGCCGGCGATCGAAATCATGAGCGAAATGCTCTTTAAACCAGCCTATGTCCCGTCAGAAGTGGAAAAAGAAAAAGCGGCTCTGCTGGCGGGCATTCGATCCAAAAAAGAAAACATATTCACTGTCGCAAATGAAACCTTTAATACCCAACTTTATGGGAATCATCCTTATGCCCGCCCGCCGACTGGCACAGTGGATACCGTATCGAAACTCAAGACAAAGGACTTATTGAATTGGCACCGAGAAATGGTCGTCCCGCAAGGAGCGCTTCTTTCTGTGGCATCCAACCTCTCTTTCAGTGAAATAAAATCTCAAGTTGAAAAACTCTTTGGTCCATCACTTTGGAAAAAACGTCAATCCAAATTAATCAAAAAATTAAAGAAGACTCCCAGTATCAAGTCCAGCCATTCCACTCGCCTGCTGGAAAAATTCGAACAAGCTTATTTGTTGTTGGGTTATTCAGCCCCCGGCATCACGTCCAAAGATTATGTTCCACTTAAAATCCTTAATGCCTGTTTGGGCGGAGGCATGAGCGCACGTCTTTTCCAACAACTTAGAGAGCAGGAAGGTTTGGCCTATGACGTGGGCGCTTTTTATGCCTCCAAAAAATGCGGCAGCGCATTTGTCACCTACATGGGACTTCAACCCGCTAAATTGGAGGAAGCAAAATCACGTATTTTGAAAATTTTGAAAGAAGTTTCATCCACACCGGTTTCCAAACAAGAACTCACGGAAACGAAAAATTACATCAAAGGGACTTTCCTGATGGACCACCAAACCAACAGCCAACGCTCCCATTATTTGGGTTGGTGGAAAATTCTGGGTTTGGGACAAGACTTTGATAAACGATATATTTCTCTAGTCGACAAGGTTTCCCCCAAAGACATTCAACGCGTCGCAAAAAAAGTACTCCGTGGAAAATCAATTACCATTGAAATTTATCCAGAAAAACTTGCGAAATAAAATCACTCCCCGTCATCCTGGCATGCCATTGGCCGGGGCCCAGATTCTCTTTTTTCTGCTTACCGCTTGCTCCTCCGTCTCCCAGACCAAGGACAAATATGACCCTACAAAAGTGGACCTCACACCGGTCAACGGTGGGTCGTATGTGGAGGCCTCTATCAGCGATGCGTCCTATTTAAATCCAATTCTTGCGAAAGATTCCGCCTCGAGCGAGATCAATAACCTTGTTTTCAATGGATTGCTCAAATTCGATAAATCCCTTCAAATAACAGGAGACCTGGCGGAAAGCTGGGACGTCTCCCATCAGGGCAAGACAATCACATTTCATTTGCGAAAGAATGTTCAGTGGCATGATGGGGTCCCCTTTACCTCCGCTGATGTCCTCTTCACCTATCACATGCTCATTGCGACCCACACCCAAACAGCCTTCGGAGAGGATTATAAATTGATCACAAAAGCAGAAACACCTGATCCTTTTACTTTTCGCGTGACCTATGGTGAACCCTTCGCCCCGGCCTTGGAATCCTGGGGAATGGGCATCATTCCCAAACATATATACGAAGGGCATGACATCAACACCTTCAAAGCCAATCGACAACCCATCGGGACGGGCCCCTTCGTTTTCAAAGAATGGATTCCCGATGAAAAAATTGTGTTGACGGCAAACCCTCATTACTTTCGGGGACGACCTCCCTTGAACCGATATATTTATAGGATTGTCCCTGATATGTCCGTTCAATTTCTTGAATTGCGACAAGGCAGTTTGGGCGGGATGAGCCCCACCCCCGATCAGTTCAACGGCTATCCCGAATTCTTTGATTCCTATAACAAGTTCCACTATCCTGCGTTTCGTTACGATTATGTGGCTTTCAATCTGACCCATTCGCTGTTTTCCGACATCCGAGTCCGTCAAGCCATTTCAGAATCCATAAATCGACAGGAAATTATTGATGGGGTGTACCAAGGACTGGCGGTGCCCGCCACAGGCCCCTTTCCGCCCACCAGTTGGGCCTACAACCCCAACGTGAAAGTTCCCGCCTACGACCTCGAAGCCGCCAAAAATAAATTGGCGGCGGCGGGATGGATCGATCATGACGGAGATGGCTTGTTGGATAAAAACGGAAAAATATTTGAATTCACCCTCACCACCAATCAAGGCAACAAAGTCAGAGAATCCATGTCTCAAATTATTCAAAACAGTTTAAGGAGAATAGGGATCAAAATGGACATTCGGATTGTCGAATGGTCTGTCTTTCTAAAATACATGGAAGAAAAACAATTTGAAGCGGTTCTCTTGGGGTGGAATTTGGCCCGGGATCCCGACTGTCACGCCATTTGGCACTCCAGCAACATCGGCAAAGGCCAATATAATTTCGTTACTTATAAAAACACCGAGGTGGACCAATTGATCGAGGAAGGGAGACATACATTTGATCGGGAAAAAAGAAAAAACATTTATCAAAAAATCCATGCCTTGATCGCGAACGACACGCCTTACGCATTCCTCGTTGTACCGGAATCACTTCCGGTGGTGCACAAAAAATATATCGGGGTGGAGCAAGCCCCCGCGGGCATAGGGTGGAATTTTGAAGAATGGTTCATTCCCAAAGCCTGGCAAACAAAAAATGAACTACGTTCTTAAACGTCTCTTGATGATCATCCCCATGTTAATGGGGATATCCTTCCTGACCTATCTCACCATTTGTTTGGCTCCCGGAGGGCCCGCTGCGGGGATTATGCAGGACTTCAATCCGAAGGTCTCTTCTGAATACAAACAAAAACAACTGGAGCATTTTCACTTCGACAAGCCTTATCATGTCCAATATTTTTTGTGGGTCAAAAGAATCGTGAAACTGGATTTTGGGGAGTCGTACAAAGACAATCAACCGGTCCTAAAAAAAATAGCGTCGCGACTTCCCAAAACCCTCCTGCTCGCTTCTTTGTCTTTGATCCTGACTTTTCTGCTCGCGGTTCCATTGGGGATATTTTCTGCGCTAAAACAAAATTCATTTTGGGACCGGGCCATCACCGCTTTTGTTTTTATTGGATTCTCTGTGCCGGTCTATTGGGTGGCGCTCCTCCTCATGATTGGGTTTGGTATTCACTTGGGTTGGGTCCCTGTCACCGGGTTCAGATCCATCATGGCCGATGAAATGACCCGCTTCGAACAAATTCTTGACATCGCCCGCCATTTGGCCTTGCCGCTCATTGTCACGAGCCTGACCAGTCTCGCTGGTTTGTCCCGCTATATGAGAAATGGAATGCTTGAAGTGATTCAACAGGATTACATTCGAACCGCACGCGCCAAAGGTCTACCGGAAAATAAAATCATATTCAAACATGCGCTCAGAAACACGCTTTTGCCCGTTATTACGATTTTGGGATTGTCCTTGCCCGACCTGATCTCCTCCAGCGTTATTTTTGAAACTATTTTTTCTTATCCCGGATTGGGTCGGCTGACTTATGAAGCGGCGATGTCGAGAGACACTTTCTTGATAATGCCGACAGTGGCCTTGGGGGCGTTCTTGACCTTGTTGGGGAATCTATTGGCGGATGTGTGTTACGCGTTGGCGGATCCACGGATACGGGTGCGATGAAAGCGCGAACATTGATTCTCTCTCTGCTCATGGCAACAGCTGCCTTTTCAGCGGATACCTGGGCCAATTGGGTTCGACGATGGGACTTGGCATTTAAAAATATTCCATCCCCGTCTCTGCCAGGAAGGACCATGGGCGTTCTGGTTCCTTCTGATAAACGCGACGATATTTTGCCTCTATCAGCCTTTGGATATGAAGCGTTGGGGAAAAGTTCATATCATACATTGGTTATCGTGATGCAAGCCCCACCGGAAATCACGACGGAGGGACTCACTCTTTCCGGCTTGGACACCCTTGAAACAGAAGTGGGCCGATTTATTGTTGATTCGGCGCTGCGCACCCAACTCGCTTCCAACAGCGAATGGGTGAACGTTCAACCCTTGCTTTTTTATCCGGACGTTCCGAAAATTTTACTTCGCCATCTCTCTGCGATCAAATACGTGCTTCGAAAAGATTCGAACACCTTGCGCGTCTTGCCGGTGTATGTTCGATTTTCTGATCCCAACTCCCAAAGCAAGGATCTGGCTCCCTTTGTCGTTGAGAAGTTGCGAGATCTTGGAATTGAAAACAACACCTTCTTTTTGATCACAGCCAATATCGCTCGCACCTCCTCCGCAGAAAAATTGATTGGAGTAGACGCGGTGCTTTTGAAAGCCATTCGAGAATTGGATGTGGAATCCATCCTGAACCTCAAGAGAGAAGAGGTGATTATGGAAGACCTATCTACCTTGGTCTTGGGGCTTCTCACATTGAAACAATTGGGAACCGATCACGCCGATATTTTGGCGTATGCTCACAGCGGACAAATGTTACTGACCAAAGACAAAAAAATCCCTCAAAGTTTTTGTTCGGCTGGGTTCGCTTCACAGCCGCCTCTGTCGCAAAAAGTGCGCCACGTTCAGCAGGAGCAAATGCGGGGGATATTTGACGAATTATTGCGCAGCGATCTTCTAACCCTGGCTCGCCAAACCATGGTTTCAGCATTGGACCCGACCGCGGCCAAACCTCCGGCAGTGAACACTCCCCAAGCAGCAAAAAAATGGCCCGTCTATGTCGCCATTTTTGATGAAAAAGGAACCTTGGCCGGTCAAGCCGGTTCCCATGTCGCGCTGGGACCCCTTGAAGAATCTGTCCGAAAATTCACTTTCCAAGCAACCAAACGCGCTGAACCCACTTTGTCAAAATCCAATGCTTCTTCCTATGTCATTGAAATCAGCATTCCGTATGGTTTTTCAAAGGTCAACAAGCCCGATGACTACATCCCGCTTTTAAACGGAGTGGTGGTGGAACAACGGCTGAAAACTCAGGCCCTCCCGCCCGAAGCCTGGCGCGCCACTCCCGACCCACATCAATTGCTCAGCCTTATCTCCACTCAACTCGGATCGGAACCCTGGGCCTATGCCACTCATCTTTCCAAATTGGACTCGTTCCGCGTTCTCTCCTTCAATGAAAAAGAACCGTTCGTTGATTTGGGGGGAGGAAAGAAAAAGAAAAAGAAGAAATCTACAGATCCCCTGGAGGAGGATTTGGATGGAGGGGGGGGAGGCTCGGGAGCTGGCGGCGGCCTTTTCTCCTTCTGATGTTTTCTTTTTACTGGAAACGTTTTCGATCCAATCCCATGGCCTTCACGGGAGCCTGCATGGTTTTATTTTTGTGTGGCTTGGCCTTGTTGGCCCCATGGATCACCCCACAGGATCCATTTCAACAAAACTTGTTGAACCGACTTCAAGCCCCCTCTTTCAAGCATTGGTTTGGCACCGATGAGCTGGGACGCGACGTTTTTAGCCGACTGCTCATGGGAACCCGCATCTCCTTGAGCATTGGTTTTTTAGCCGCTTTTATTTCCATTTTCATTGGAACTTTGTGGGGCCTTGTATCTGGTTATTGGAGAGGGTGGATGGATGCAATTCTCATGCGTTTTGTTGATGTGATGCTCTGCTTTCCGACCTTGTTTCTCATTCTCATGATTCTGGCCGTCATGGACAAGCCCAGTCTTATGATGGTGATGATTATTATTGGTCTCACTTCTTGGCCGGGATTGGCCCGAATGGTGCGGGGAGAAGTGCTTTCACTGAGAGAACGCGATTTTATGTTGGCCGCCAAAGGACTGGGGCTTTCCACCCCGAGACTTCTTTTGGTCCACATGCTGCCCAACGTTGTATCCCCCGTGTTGGTGGCCGCCACTTTTTCCGTTGGGAGCGCAATTCTAACTGAATCGGCCCTTTCATTTTTGGGATTGGGCGTTCAACCCCCGGCCCCCTCATGGGGGAGTGTATTGACCTCTGGCAAAGATTTTATTCATGTGGCGTGGTGGCTTTCGGTTTTTCCCGGCATCGCGATACTCGTGACGGTTCTGGCCTTTAATCTCATTGGAGAAGGACTTCGCGACGCTCTGGACCCACGCCTATGATTCCCTTACTCGACGTTCAAAATCTCACCATTGAATATTTTCACGGAAAGGAAGCCAACACGGCCGTCCGCAATGTGAGTTTCACTTTAAACAAAGGGGAATGTTTGGCCTTGGTTGGAGAATCTGGTTGTGGAAAATCGACCATAGCGCTCTCGATCATGGGATTATTGCCTCCCCGAGAAAGCAGAACGGTAAGCGGCCATATCCAATTCGAAGGAAAAAACTTAACCACCTTCTCACAGATAGAATGGCAGAATTTCAGAGGGAAAAAGGCGGGCATCATTTTCCAAGATCCGTTTTCTTCTTTAAACCCAGTTTTAACGGTCAGAGATCAAATTGAGGAAACGTTGGCGCTGGACGGATCAACAAACATCGAAGCCGCGATGATGAACATGCTCTCCAAAGTTCGACTAAACGACCCGGAGCGTATCGCACGTTCCTACCCCCATCAGCTTTCGGGAGGTCAGAGACAACGCGTGATGATGGCCATGGCCATATGCCGAAACCCCTCTCTTTTAATCGCGGATGAACCCACCACCGCGCTGGATGTGACGGTTCAATCGGAAATTATTCAACACTTAAAATCGCTGCAATCGCTAAATCATATGGCCATGTTATTTGTGACGCACAATCTTGCGCTGGTAAAAAATATTGCGGATAGAATTGCCGTCATGAGAAAAGGGGAATTGGTGGAGTATGGAAACTGCACTCAAATTTTATCGACCCCCACTCACCCCTATACCCAAGGCTTGATCCGGTGCATGCCCACCTTGACGCGCCACCCAGGGCCTCTTCCCACCATCGGTGAAGGAGCATGAATTTAACGGTCAAAAATCTCAGGAAATCCTTCTCGCATTCAAAGGGGTTCTTTTCAAATTCCCATACAACACTCATGGCCGTTGATGCCGTCAGTTTTGAGTTGAAACAAGCTGAAAGCTTGGGGATCGTTGGAGAATCGGGAAGCGGGAAGACCACTCTTTCAAAAATTTTGGCTGGTTTTCTGACCGCCGACTCAGGTTCGGCCTTTTTGGGGCCCCATGACCTCCTGACGATGTCGCGCCTCAAACGGGCGAGTGTGGTTCAGATGGTGTTTCAGGACCCCTTCGCATCGCTGAATCCAAAATTACTTTTGAAAACACAGCTAAAGGAAGCCCTCAAAATGCCTCTGAAGGGGGGAGAATCCTTGATGGAAGATGTGGGTTTGCCATTGGATTTCCTCAACCGCTATCCGCATCAACTTTCAGGCGGCCAACGGCAAAGGTTTGCCATCGCCCGGGCTTTGGCGGCCAACCCCAAACTCCTGTTGGCAGACGAGCCCGTTTCAAGCCTCGATATTTCAGTCCAAGCCCAGATCATCAACCTTCTCAATGATCTCAGAATGAAATGGAAATTTTCTCAAATTATCATTTCCCATGATTTGGCCGTCATTGCCAATACCTGTGATCATATTCTCGTGATGAAAGAAGGAAGATCGGTGGAACAAGGAACCGTCGAATCTGTGCTTAAAAGCCCTCAGTCCGCTGTCACACAATCCTTGATCGAAGCGATTCCGGTTTTATAAGTCCTATAATTCCCGCATGATCCTTTCAGATTACATACGAACAAACGCAGAACGAGTCCCTGAAAATGTGGCCCTGGTCTCCAAAGAGGGAAAAATCACCTATCGAGAATTGGAAGACCGAATACTCAAATGTGCCCAGGGTTTATCAATCCTGGGGGTTAAAAAAGGAACCACCTTTGCGCTGGTTTTGAGAAATTGTCCGGAGTTTATTGTCTTATCGATGGCCCTCTCCAAATTGGGCGCCATCGCCGTGCCCATCAATTTTCTAGAGAAAGGAGACCGCATCGAACTGATTTTGAATGATGCCAAAGCCGAAGGGATCATCACCGCTAAAGAATTCCTCAGAAACGTGCAACAAGCCGCGGAAAACACACCCACCCTTAAATATTTTTTCCTCAGAGACGGCGAACAAAACCAATTCAAATCATTCTCAAGTTTGATCGGCGAAAAAAAATGGTCCGGCGACAATGATGTCACGGAAGAGGACCTTATGATGCTGCTCTACACCTCTGGAACCACGGGACTCCCCAAAGGCGTGATGTTGACCCATAAAAATTTTTCATCCAATGTGGATCAATGTTTGGCCGCCATTCAACTCAGCGCACAGGATCGATTTTTGTGTTTGCTTCCTTTGTTTCATGCTTTTTCATGGACCGCCTGTTTCCTGATCCCCATGAAACTAGGAACCATGACCGTGATTATTGAATCACTGCTGCCGTTTGATCCGGTGATAAAGGCGATATGGGAAAACAAAGTCACGCTTTTCGTCGGAGTTCCGCAAATTTTTGCCGCGCTCGGTGCTCGAATTCAAGGGGTCAAAGCCTTCTTGTTACGCCAACTCAACCCTGTTCGAGCTTGCATCAGCGGAGCGGCCCCACTCCAACGAAATATCCACCTGGCTTTCGAGAAATCCTTGGGAACACCCCTGCTAGAAGGATATGGCCTTACTGAAGCTGCTCCAGTTGTGACATTAAATCCCTTGGAAAAAAGGAAGGTGGGCAGCGTTGGAAAACCTTTGCCCGGGGTTGAACTCAGCTTGAGAGACGATCAGGGGCATCCAACGAACCAGGGAGAAGTAGGAGAAATTTGGGTCCGCGGAGCCAATGTCATGAAAGGGTACTACAAGAAACCCGATGAAACACGCGAATGTTTAACCAAAGACGGGTGGCTGATCACAGGAGACATGGGACAACTTGATGAGGAAGGCTACCTGACCATCGTTGACCGGAAGAAAGATTTGATTATCGTGAAGGGTCTCAATGTTTATCCACAGGAAGTTGAAAACGTGATTGCCTTGGACCCGGGTATTAAAGAAGTCGCCGTGGTTGGAAAGGTGGAAAAAGAAACGGGGGATGAAATTATTCGAGCCTTTGTCACCATCAAAGAAGGGGCCAGCATTGAAAAATCCAAACTCTTCGATCTCTGTCGAAAACATTTGGCGGCTTACAAAATGCCAAAAGAATTTATCGTCCTAGATGAAATGCCCAAAAACGCGCTCCAAAAAATCCTCAAAAAAGAACTGCGGAAGCGCCCGTGAAAAAAACCATCCATGTGGTGGGAGGAGCGGTTCGTAACCGTCTTCTGGGCCGGCCGATTCTTGATATCGACTTCACGCTTCCCGTCAACCCACAACCCCTGGCTGAAAAAGTGGCTCAAAATCTGGGTGGCACTTGTTTTACCATGGACATGGAACGTGGCATTGTGCGCGTGGCATTAAAAAATGGAGTCCATCTCGATTTCGTTAAATGGCAGGGAAAGACCTTGGCGGAGGATTTAGATCGGCGTGACTTTTCTCTCAACGCGATGGCCGTTCCTCTGGGGCATTGGATCACACCCCAATGGAAAAACCATATCATCGACCGTCACAACGGATTAAGCGCTTTAAACAAACGACTCATGCACCCCCTTTCTTCTCGGGTATTTAAAGAAGATCCACTTCGATTGCTCAGAATTTTTCGAATTGCGGCCGAATTGAAATTTAATATCTCACCCGGCACTTTAAGACTCATCAAATCATACGCCCCCTTAATCAAACGCCCTGCGCCTGAGAGAAAGAGGGAGGAGATTCTTCGCCTTTTTTCAACACCCAACGCCCACGCTCAACTTGTTCTTATGGAAAAAACAGGTCTTCTGGATGAAATTTTTCCAGAGGCCAAAAGCCTTCGTAAAACGGCTCCGAAACATTATGGAAAGGGAGGAGTGCTTAAACACACGCTCGACAGCATCAAATGTTTTGAAGAAATTCTCGCCGATCCCTCTTGGTTTCGCGGATTCAATGACAAATTAAAAACTGTTCTGAATGAAAAGATTTCCGGCCATCCGCGCATGGCCCATTGCAAATGGGGACTTTTGCTCCACGATATCGGAAAACCAGAAACCATGAAAGTTTTGAAGGGTCGCTTACGCTTTTTCCAACACGAACATGTGGGGGCCGCCAAAGTAAAAAAAATGACTCCGCGTTTTCGATGGTCCTCAAACGAAGTTAATCGTTATGAAAATTATGTTCGCCATCACATGCGGGCCGGAAGCCTGGCTGCCACTGGAGACGCTTCAGATAGAGCCATCCATCGCTATTTTCGTGATTTGGGTGAAGAAGCCGTGGCCATGTTGCTTATCTCTTTGGGAGATCATTTGACCTATCTGACTTCTGCGCAGAGAAAGAAAAGAAACTCTCCGCATGAAAAACTGACCCTCCATATGCTGCGGCGGTTCTTCCAACAAAGAGAAAAAGTCTTGCCTCCTAAAATATTGACAGGACACGACATTATGCGGAATTTTAAATTGCCGCCTTCGCCACTTATCGGCGCGCTCTTGTCTGATTTGAATGAAGCTCAAGCGGGCGGAAAAATTTCGACCAAAAACCAAGCTCTTTCCTATCTAAAAACCCGTCTTCCATGGCATCAGCAACAGATTTCCTAAATCACGCCGCCAAAAAAGCTCTGCAAGGCCTTCGAAAAGGCTGGGGAGGTCCGTTCGGGGCTGTTGTGGTTTATAAAGAAAAAATTCTCGCGACGGCTTGTAACACCGTTCTTAAACACCAAGATCCCACCTGCCACGCCGAAATAAACGCTCTGAGGCAAGCCGCACGAAAACGACTCAGCTTTTCCCTGGAAGGCTGTGTGGTCTATTCCACCACTGAACCTTGCCCCATGTGTTTTTCCGCCCTTCACTGGGCACGAATCAATCGCGTGGTCTACAGCACCGTCATCAAAGACGTTCACAAGTTGGGATTTAATGAATTGACCATCTCCAATCAGAAAATGAAGCAATGGGGGAAAAGCCCTCTCCAACTGACGCGTATAAAAAATGCTGCGTGCGAGGAACTTCTCCAGGTCTGGAAAAGTCTTGAGAAAAAACAGGTTTATTAATACAAACGCAATAAGAAAAGTGACATGCGATAACCGTCGCCCCGGCATGCCTTTGGCCGGGGCCCAGGTTTACGCTCGAAGGCAAAACCTGGATCCCGGCCAAAGGCATGCCGGGATGACGATTTCGTAACTTTATTTTCTGCGTTTGTATTAGAGGTCAACTTGATTAAAGCAGTGTTATTTGATGTGGGGGGAACATTGATTCATCCTCACCCGTCGGTTGGACACATATACGCCCAAGTGGCGGAAGGGCATGGAGTTAAGGAATCGCCAAACGAAATCAATTTAAAATTCAAAGAAAGTTGGAAGAAAAATAAAAAAATACGGACGGCTATTGATAAAAATTGGTGGAAAAAAATTGTTTTCGATGTTTTTGATAAGAATCAATTTCAGTCTCCGGAATCTTTTTTTGAGGAGCTTTATAAAGAATTTGAACAAAAACACTCCTGGAGAATCTACCCAGACGTGGAAGACACCTTAACCGCCCTAAAAAACAGAGCCATTCGTCTCGCGTTGGCCTCCAATTGGGATTCAAGACTCCCAAAATTGCTCGATGACCTGGGTCTCAGCCGCCATTTCGAGAAGCAATTCATATCTTTCCAAATCGACCTCATTAAACCCGACCCAAAATTTTTTCAAACCGCCCTTCACGATCTCCATCTGGATCCGCTTGAAGTGATTCACATTGGAGACGACTTGGAAGAAGACATAGAGGGGGCTCAACAAGCTGGACTTCGCGCCTATCTGATTGACCGGTTACACAAACCGAAGAATTCAAGAGGGCTTTCAAGTTTGAACGAAATTCTTGTGCGGATTTAAATCTAAAACTATGATTGCGACGCAACGATAATTAAGATTTGCGGGTGTAGTTCAGTGGTAGAATGAAAGCTTCCCAAGCTTTAGATGTGGGTTCGATTCCCATCACCCGCTCAAACATATGATCGAAAAACTTTTAAATTTAAACTATCAAACGATATTGGGCGATCCCCTCTTGATGATCGCGACCATTTTATTGCTGGTATGTCCTTTTGTTTTTTTGGTGGCGCTCTTAAAATATATTCGATGCCCAAAAAAGACAGAAGCAGACCCCCTGTTTAACTCTGAACCAGAAAATTCTCCGACCCCACTGGAACCTCAGGATGAACCATCCTCTAGAAGCCCAGAACCACCCCCGTTGGAAAGTGAACCAATGGAACCATCACCCCCCCCGCCACCACCACCGCCGCCACCACCTACGCCTCTCGCTCCCAAAATTGATATGGAAAAAACCGTGGTGATGGCGCCTGGCACCGCCGAAATCCAAGGTCAGATTGAAATCGTTTTTTCCCAAATTAAAACACTGAACCGTAAAGTGGCCCAAATGGAAAGTGAAATGGAATCATTGGCTCGAACGGCCTCTGCAAAACTTGAAACCAATGAACTGAAAGAAGCGCCCATGAACCCTGCTGAATTCACACAGAAACTTCTTAAATTGGCGGAACATGTAATTGTTCTGGAAAAAGAAGTGAGCCGATTGAAAGGGGTTGGCGGATCCAATGGGGAAGAGGGGTCTCAAAAGCCACCCACCCCTCCCAAATCACCCATCATGCCCATATGAAAAAATCGTTTTGGGGTGGCATCATGCTTTTATCCCTGTTGGCTATTATCGCCTCGGGTTATTACTTCGTTACGAAATTGCCTATCGTTCAACATCCTTCCTCCCAAGAAAAACCCATTGAAACCCCACCCGTGACGGAAACACCAGCGAAAACCGAATCGCCCGAGACGCCTCTTCCTCCGACTTCTCCTGAAATCCCGGCCCAAGATTCACTCCCAGAGAGTCCAACACGGAATATTTTATTTCGATTTCCACGCCCCTCTGCCAAGTCAGTTCATATTGTGGGCGATTTTAATGATTGGAAACGTCAATCCTTAGAAAAAAAGGAAAAGGGGTGGGAAATCACCCTTTCACTCAAGCCCGGCCCCTACGTATATTTATATGTGGTTGATGGCAAACGAATAAAAGATCCCAACAACAAATACACCAAAGAAGGGAAGTCCCTTATCACGGTTAAGCCGCTGACTCCTTGAAGATTATTGGTTTTCGACCGGCCCTGGTTTGCTTGCTGGGAGCGGTCTCCTTCATTCAAGCTCAATCCCCATTACCCACCAGTGTCACCGTGCTGACGCAAGAAGATTTTCTTGCCCAACATTATTATTCGGTGGGAGATGCGTTGCGAGGGGTCACCTCGTTAAAACTGGAGCAGGACGGCTCTCGGGGAACAAAAATCTTGCCCAAATTGAGAGGCCTCTCCAGTACCAACAATGTGCTGGTAATGGTGGATGGGGTTCCTTTAACCCATGAATACAACACGCTTGTTGACCTATCCGAAATTCCGCTCGCGATGGTGGACCGCATTGAGATCACGCGCGGAGGAGCCCCCTTAATCTACAGCGCCGAAGCGGTGGGAGGCACCATCCACATCATCACCACCCGACCCAATCAAAAAGGCTTTATAGCGGACCTGGGAACCGGCGTTGGACGGGACGGTGCTAAAAAACACGTCGGCAAAATTAAAAGCCGCACCCATTGGGGCGACCTTACCTACACGCCGAGCCTCGCCGCCTCAAGCGGTTTTTCTGATAATGAAGATTATGATGCCACCGATCATTACGCGAATTTCACTCGCTCGTTTAATGGAAAAGGCTACTGGGGGGGAGATTATTTTTATCATGATTCGCAAGTGGGTGTATCCAACGGAACGCCGGTTCCTTTTTCACAGTGGAATGGGAAATTAGAGCGAGAATCATCAACCCACTTTAGGCAACGCACCGTTGAGACCCAACAGTTAAAATTGTTTGTTTCCTACCCCTTGGTGGCAGGCGGCACAACCACCGCCACCTATACGGATCGTTATCGAAATCACAAAGATCGCGAAACGAGAGATGGGGTCGCTTTGCGTGATGAAGACAGCAACGCTTCCACTTTCGATCTCTCATGGAAAAAATCGATATTTGATTTGGGATTCCGCTCTCAACAACTCAAACGGCAAATCTACCCTGAAGACACCAAGGTTGTTTATCAAAATGGAACGTACGCAACAGGTCGCTGGTCCAATAAAATATTTACCCTTGCCCCAGGCCTTCGGCTTGATCATCACTCAAGATCCGGGAATTTTTTATCTCCACGTATCACTTTTATCTATCATCCCCGTTCCTCTTTCTTGATTTCAGCCACACGGCAAAGATCGCACCGCCCTCCTTCCTTTGAGGAACTTTTTCTATCAAGCGCCATTGCCATGAATCCTCAACTGAAAGACGAAAAAAGTGTGCATTCAGATATTGGGTTTCAATGGAAACCCAAAGAGAAGTTACAGGTCAAGTCAACCGCATTTTTTGTCGAAAAATCCAATTTAATCGCCCCCGATTCCAATTTAACTTGGACCAACGGGGGCACAGAAAAATCTCGCGGTTTGGAAACAGAAATCGATCTTACCTTGGGAAATGACCCCATCCGAAGACATGTGTTTTCATTCCATTGGACACACCAAAACAGTGAACGTTCTCTTCCCTCGACCTCCGGCTTCGTCGACTCTGCCTTGTCCCCGCAGGACCTATTTTCAGCCAAATGGATTAAACATTTCCCTAGAAAAATATTTCTCGAAAATGAAATTCAACATCAGGCGGATCAATATGAACTGGACAATCGCCAAGGTCTTAAGATCCCCGCGTCTACGCTCTGGAACGCTCGAATAACATTTAAGATTCTTTCTGCTGACCTCTATTTTGCGATCAACAACATTTTAAGAGAACGCTATGCCGAAGCCATTGGGAAAAATCCAAATTCCGGAGGGGGAACAACCTCCGTTCTCTCTCCTCAACCAGAAAGAACATACTGGACCGGCGTCTCCATCCTCTTCACAGACTGACAAAATTAATTATTTGCACAAGACCTTCATTAATTTTTAATAATCGCACCCTTGGAGAACTCCAACACACATGAATAAAAAGAAGAAATTGAACGGCACTGGGCAGAACCTTAAAATTAACCAGAATAAGACACCCCTCCTGGACACACTTTTGGACCACGCTCGTCGAAAAGTTATTTCTTTCCACACCCCTGGGCATAAGAACGGAAAAGGCGTCGATAAAAAACTGGCCTCCTTTACAGGCCGAAATCTATTTTCTTTAGACGTCACTGTTTTTCCCGAAGTTGACTCACTCCACGATCCTACCGGTCCCATCAAACGGGCTCAAACCTTAATGGCAAAAGCGTATAACGCCGAACAATCCTTTTTCCTGGTGAATGGTTCCTCGGTTGGGAACATGGCCATGATAATGGCCGCTTGCAGGCCAGGTGAATCCTTGATCATTTCAAGAAACGCCCACAAATCCACATTGGGGGGCATCGTCCTTTCAGGTGTATGGCCACTTTGGATTCAGCCCACTGTGGACCAGAACATGGATATTCTGTTTGATTCCACGCCCGAACAAGTGGAAAAAACACTCAAACAATTTCCAGAGGCAAAGGCAGTCTTCGTGACAAGCCCCACTTATAACGGCGTGACCACCAATCTAAAAAAAATAGCTGAAATCTGTCATGCGAGAGGAAAAGTGTTATTGGTGGATGAAGCGCACGGCGCGCATCTTCACTTCAACCGAAATCTTCCGCCAGACGCCATTGAATCCGGCGCGGACATGGCCGTTCAATCTACCCACAAAACATTGGCCGCCATTTCCCAAGGGTCCGTTCTTCATTTTAATTCCAAGATTCTGGACGTTTCTCGAGTCAAACGAATCATTTCCATGCTGCAAACAACCAGCCCGAATTATTTAACCTTGGCTTCCTTGGATCTGGCGCGTTGGCAAATGGTGGACCAAGGTGAAAAAATATTAGACAAGTTAATCCAGAATGTGGAACGAGCCAGAACTTCCATCAATCACCTCAAACACTTCACCTGTTTAACGCGTCCTGAGATTCAAGCCAAAGGGTTTGATTTGGACCTCACCAAACTGACCATCAACGTCACGCGCACCGGATATTCCGGCCAACACATTTCTGAAATTTTAGCGAGAGATTTTAATATTCAGGTGGATGCGGCCGACCTTTTTAACCTGATCGCTATCACGGGAACCGGAACAGACCGGCATGATTTGGACTCTTTGGTTAAAGCCTTGGAACAAATTGATCACATGAAGCAAGGAGAGGCCCAAAATTGGGTTCTGAACATTCCATCTCTTTCCACAGAATTGGTTATGAACCCCAGGGATGTATTTCTCCTTTACCGTTCCAAACGTGTTCCCCTTCGAAAAGCCATTGGGCATATATCAGCTCAACCTTTAACACCCTATCCCCCGGGTATTCCTGTGTTGATCCCCGGCGAACGAGTGACAACGGAAATTGTGGAATATCTTGAAGATCTCACGGAACGGGCTGTTCGTGTTTCAGGTCAAGAAGCCGAAGCATTAAAAACAGTCCGGGTGGTGGCCTCCCACTAATTTTTTGTATTGTCTGCCCCCCAAAATTATTTCGTCGGAAAAAATCAAATATCAATAAGGACATCATGAAGAAAAAGGAAAATAAAACATCATCTGCAAAATCATCCAAAGGTACGAAGGCGGCCGTTGAACCCATTGAAGATGTGGAGTGGTATCGGGTTAAACTAGAAGAGATGCGTGATAATTTGTTGCGCACCGTCAAAAAGAAAAAAGAGGAAGCCATTCCTGAGTCAGAAGTTGGAGATGAAGGGGACGTGGCCATGCGCTCTTTGGCTAGAGATCTCATATTTGAACAGACCGACAATGAGCATCGTCTCTTGGATGATGTGGAAGCTGCGTTAAGACGCATCGAAAAAAATGTCTACGGAATATGCGAAGGAAATGGAGAGCGAATCACAGTTGCCCGTTTGAAAGCGATTCCCTACGCCCGCTACTGCATCAACTGCCAATCCCGCTTCGAACGCCAATAAAGCCTCATTTCTCATGCGCCTCATAACCACCGTTGTCAATCGAATCCCTTCGGGTTGTCATCTTCTTGTTTTCTCATTTGAAAAGAACAAACGACCGGTGGGGACCCATCTGTATGGAGCTTGGATAGAGCGAGCCTTTCAGGAAGCATGTGAAGATGGTTTCACCGGAAAAACGGGACAAACCATTTCCGTTTCATCGCGAGATAACCACTTTAAAAAGATTGTTTTCATCGGATTGGGAATCGAAAAAGACGCCACGTTGGATCAACTTCGACGAGCCTGTGCGCAGGGAACGAAAACCATCTCTCCACTCAACGCCACCCAGTTGCTCACCAGAGCCCCAGAACAATTGGGGACTCCCGAAGAGTTGGGACAAGCTGCCGCGGAAGGATTTCAACTGGGACTCTACCGGTTCACAGGTTTTCAATCAAAACCAACGCCTCCCGCCCCCTTAACAACCCTCACACTTCTGGCCAAAAATTCTGAGGAGGCGCGTTCTCTCCAAAAGGGACTTGATTTGGGCCATCATTTTGCCGATTCTGTTTGTTTTGCTAGAAATCTTATCAATCGACCGCCCAGTGATTGCACCCCTCTCCATCTGGTGAATGAAGCCCGCTCCCTCAAAGGAAAGAATATTTCTCTGCAGATTTTCAATAAGACTCAGATAAATAAATTGGGCATGGGAGCGCTTCTGGGCGTCAACCGAGGATCAGGCCAACCTCCTTATTTTCTTCATCTCATTTATCGACCCAAAGGGCCCGTCAAAAAACGCATTGGCCTATGCGGCAAGGGAATTACCTTTGATTCCGGGGGGCTTTCATTAAAACCGGCGGGATCAATGGAAACGATGAAATATGACATGTCCGGGGCAGCTTCGGTTTTGGCCATTTTTCGGGCCTTGTCCCATCTTCAACCATCTGGCGTTCAAGTTCATGGCTTTACACCCCTGACTGAAAATATGCCGGGCGAAAATGCCGTCAAACCCGGAGACGTCCTTCGCACCATGAAAGGAAAAACGATTGAGGTTCTCAACACCGATGCAGAAGGCCGCTTGATCCTGGCCGACGCGCTGAGCTTCGCCTCAACTCAAAAACTGGATCAAGTGATCGATATCGCAACCCTGACAGGGGCTTGCATCGTGGCGCTCGGAAACCAAATTGCTGGAATTATGGGTAACGATCCGGGTTTGGTTAAAAATCTCATAAACGCCTCCCAGAAGGCGGGGGAAAAACTGTGGGAACTCCCTCTGGAAAAGGAATATGCGCCGCTGCTTAAAAGCCAGGTGGCCGATCTCAAAAATATCGGTCCCTTGGGTCAAGCTGGGACAATTATGGCTGGGCTTTTTCTCAAAGAATTTGTAGATGACAAGCTACCCTGGGCTCATTTGGACATAGCCTCCACAGGTTGGACCTCGACCCCAACAACCCTTTCTGATGTGGGCGCCACAGGCGTTTTGATTCGAACCTTGCTTCACCATATTTTAAATTTATCCAAATGAACTCTTCTCCAACCATGACAACACCTTCAATGTCTTCTGAAACGAAACTGCTTCGGATTGGGCACACGCCTGATCCTGACGACGCCTATATGTTCTATGGGTTTGCATCGGGCAAAGTGACGATTCCCGGATACGCCATTGAAAATGTTCTTGAAGACATTGAGTCCTTGAACAAAAAGGCGATGAAATCTGAAATTGAAGTGACCGCCATCTCGACGGCGGTTTATCCATTGCTGCAAAACAACTATTGGATTATGCCCACCGGCGCCAGTGTCGGCCGTAGATATGGCCCCATTGTGGTCCGCAGAGTGGGGAACCCCAATCCAAAAACAAAAAAGATCGGTATTCCAGGGAAAAACACCACGGCCTATTTGCTTCTGCGTCTCTACTGCTCAGCCTATCAACCCGTTGAAATGCGTTTTGATCAAATTCCTCAAGCTATCATTCGTGGGGAGGTGGACTATGGCCTTTTGATCCATGAGGCTCAACTCACCTACGAAAGTTTGGGGCTTGAGAAAATTACAGATTTGGGAGTGGAATGGTTTAACGACACCCATCTCCCCATTCCACTCGGATTGGATGTGGTTCGCAAAGATTTGGGACACGATCAAGCCTTGCTTATATGGAAAGGACTTAAGGAAAGCATCGAAGCTGCCAACCAGGACAAAGACAACGCGGTCCAATTCGCTCTCAAATATGGCCGAGGATTGCAAAAAGGGTTGGGAGAAAAGTTTGTGGGAATGTATGTCAATGCCGACACCTTGGAGTTGGGCGCCGAAGGTGAAAATGCCCTCAACTTGTTGTTCGACCGGGCCTATCGAGCAGGCATCTACTCCAAACCGACAATCGTTGACATTTTGAGACCTTAAACACTCATGCTATTTTCCGAATTTAACCTGGACCCCCGATTGATTCAAGCGGTGGAAGCACTGGGATTCACCCAACCCACGCCTGTTCAAGAACAGGCCATTCCTCACGCCTTACTGGGTCACGACATCCGCGCTTGCGCGCAGACGGGATCCGGTAAAACCATCGCATTCACTCTGCCCATCCTCAATAAACTTCTCATAGAACAACCCTCCACGCGTCCCTCCGCCTTAATCGTGGTTCCCACGCGGGAATTGGCTGTTCAAGTGGAAACGGTGGTGCGAGATGCCGGAAAATTCACAAACCTCCGTTGCGCCGTGATCGTGGGGGGAGCCAGTTTTGAAAAACAAACCCGCCAAATTCGCGCTGGCGCGCAGATCATCGCGGCCACACCAGGACGTTTGCTTGATCATATGCAGCAACACACCTTTAACCTCAAATCCGTGTCGACGCTGGTCTTAGACGAAGCCGACCGCATGTTGGATATGGGATTTCTCCCGGATATTCGACGCATCTTATCGGCCTGCCCCCCAAAAAAACAGACCATGCTTTTCTCGGCCACATTTCCACCCGAAATCCAAGCGCTTGTGACCACCTTTTTAAACGAACCCAAAATCGTGGACTTGTCTCCTTCTCTGCCTTCATCCAATGTCGCGCAAATGATTTACCCCATATCCCGTTCTCAAAAAGAAGCCTTGCTACAAGCCATTTTCGAAAATGCCAGCATCAGTTCCGCTCTTATATTTTGCCGCACCAAACATGGGGCTGATCACCTGGTCATGAGGCTTATAAAAATGGGGAAATCAGTCGGAGTGATTCACTCGAACAAAAGCCAATCAGAGCGATACGCGGCTCTCGAAGGTTTTCGCGCCAAAAAATTCCAAATTCTTGTTGCCACCGACATCGCCTCTCGCGGTATCGATATCAAAGACATCAGTCATGTCATCAATTTTGACGTTCCCCAGCACCCCGAAGACTATGTGCACCGCATCGGCCGAACCGGCCGAGCCGACGCTTCCGGCGACGCCTTCACGCTGGTGGCCCCAGATGAGGAACCCTATCTCAAACGAATTGAAAAATTCATCAACAAAACATTGCCCCGCGGAGTCATCCCCAATTTCCCATATTTGGTCCAACCACAACTCATCTCTAAACCAAAATCATTGGCCGAAAGTTTTGGAAAGTTTCGCCGTCGCATTCCCACTGGTAGCAGCCGACGTTTCCGTTAGATTTGAAAAAAAGAAAAAGGTTTTTTTAAAATATAAACCAGACATGGGCATTCCATTAAAGGTGGGAATGTCGAATATAAACGGAGGAGATCCATGGCTCAAGATATTCGAGCAATCAATGAAAAAGTACGCAAAGAGAGCATTTTTATTGAAGAACTCTTTCAAGAAATAGGAAAAGTGGTGGTGGGTCAACGCGCAATTATGGAAAGGTTGCTCGTCGGGCTCTTAGGGGATGGACATATTTTATTGGAAGGGGTTCCGGGACTGGCCAAAACTCTAACCGTAAAAACGCTGGCCGATACCATTGACGCAAAATTCCAACGAGTTCAATTCACGCCGGACCTTCTTCCATCAGATCTGATAGGAACCCTGGTCTACAATCCCAAATCTGGAGATTTTTCCATTAAAAAAGGGCCGATCTTCGCCAATATTATTCTCGCCGATGAAATAAACCGTGCCCCCGCTAAAGTACAATCCGCCTTGCTTGAAGCCATGCAAGAAAAACAAGTTACGATCGGGGACACCACCTATCCTCTTCCCAGCCCCTTTCTCGTTTTGGCGACTCAAAACCCCATTGAACAAGAAGGGACCTATCCATTGCCCGAAGCTCAGGTGGACCGCTTCATGTTAAAACTTTCAATCACCTATCCCACCCGTGACGACGAACGAACGATTCTTGAGAAAAAGTCTGGCCTTGAAGAAAAGGCCAGGAAAATTGTGACACCCGAACGAATAGAAGAAGTTCGAACTGTGGTTCGAGAAATATACATGGATGACAAAATAAAAAACTATATCCTCGATTTGGTGTTTGCGACACGAGACCCCGGTCATTTCAATATGGCCGACCTAAAGTCTCTCATCTCTTACGGCGCTTCACCGAGGGCCACCATCGCGCTGGCCCTCGCTTCCAAAGCATTTGCCTTTATCAAAGGGCGAGGTTACGTGACCCCTGAAGATGTGAAAGCCATCGGACCTGACGTTCTGCGCCACCGAATTATCCCCAGTTTTGAAGCCGAAGCTGAAAACAAAAACTCGGATCAAATTCTCCATCAAGTATTCGATATTGTCGCCGTCCCATAAGTGACATCATGCGCCCCCTTTAAAAGTGGCATCCCATGCTGACACCAGCGGAAATATTCGCCAAAACCCGCCGAATTGAAATTCGCACCTCCAAATTGGTTAATGAATTGTTTGGAGGACGATATCATTCCACCTTCAAAGGACGAGGTGTGGAATTTGCCGATGTTCGCGAATATATCCCAGGGGACGATGTTCGAAGTATTCATTGGAACATAACGGCCCGCTTGGGGGCCCCCTACATCAAACGTTTTACCGAGGAACGGGAACTCACAATTCTCATCGCTGTGGATGTGTCAGGATCCACTCGATTTGGAACACGTCAAAAACTCAAATCAGAATTGATCGCGGAATTGGTGTCGCTTCTCGCCTTTGCCGCGTTAAAAAACAACGATAAAGTGGGATTGCTTCTTTTTTCGGACAAAATCGAAGAATACATTCCGCCACGAAAATCCAAAAGTCACACGCTCCGCTTGGTGCGAGACGTGTTGGGTTTCATCCCCGAATCAGACGGAACCAATTTCAATGCGGCCTTGGAGTATCTCAATCGCGTCCAAAAAAAACGCGCCATTGTATTTCTCATTTCGGATTTTCTGGATGCCTCTTATGAAAGAAACCTCACCATCACTCAGCGCCGACATGACACAGTGGCCTTTGTCGTGGAAGATCCTATGGAATCCGAATGGCCCAAAATCGGAAAAGTGGTACTGGAAGACTCAGAAACAAAAGAAAGGGCGCTCGCCCCTGGCAGCGCTGTTTTTAGAACCCTTTATTCAAAAGCGGCCAAAGCCCGACGTGAAATCCGAGACAAAACGTTCGCCAAAATCAATCTCGATCGTGTGATATTTCAAACCAATCAAGACTATGTGAAACCCTTGTTGGTTTTCTTCCAAGAAAGGGCGCGCCGGTTCAGATGAAAAAATTCCCACTTTTATTTATTCTTCTCTTGGCCGTGCCCTCTCCCGAATTTCTGTGGGCCGATCCCACCGTGGCAATCCAAACCGACCTTCAACCCAGAGAAATCACAATAGGCGATCCGATGGTTTATCAATTGACTCTTGTGACCTCGAATGATGTGGCCCATAAACCATTTTTCTTTCCAGAAAAACTGGATTCGTTTGAATTGTTGGCCATCACCTCGCCCACGGCCCATATAGGAAAAGATGGCCGGATCACCACTCTTTATCAGTTCACTCTGACCACCTTTTCAACGGGAACACTGACGATACCCTCCTTCCCCATAGAATTTTCAACCCTCACCAGCTCGGCCATCGCTGGACAAACAGACACAATGACCATCAAAGTTAAATCCATCCTGGAAGAAAAGGGGGATGAGGGGAATTTGCGTCCTTTAAAAGGACTGTTTAACTTCAAATCCTACCTGTGGCTCTGGATCCTGATCGCTTTTCTCATCTGTGGAGGGGGGGGATATTTCCTCTGGCGTTGGCTCAACAAAAACAGAAAAAGGGACGATGGCGCCCCTCTGCGTCCTCCACGGCCTCCAGAAGAAGTGGCTTGGGAAGCCATTCACAATCTTGAAGATGCTGACCTTATATCCAGTGGTCAACACAAAGAATTCTATTATCGTCTATCAGTCATACTGCGAGAATATTTGGAAAACAGATATGGGTTCTCTGCACTGGACCGAACAACGGCTGAACTCATGTCTGAATTTCGCCGCCAAAATTTCCCTCTCTTGTTAACCCAAACGAGCCGAAATTTCTTTGACAATGCGGACCTGGTCAAATTCGCTAAATTCTTACCAACCGAAGAAGAGGTGATCCATGACCTGAATCAAGTTAAACATATCATCAACATGACGACCGTCACCCAACCCCCTCCTGCTCAAGAGGAGGTGAAATTATGAGATTTGCCAATCCAGAATTTTTCTGGCTTTTGCTACTTCTTCCACTGTTGGCTGCGTATTTGGCCTTTTTCAGAGAAAACGATATCCCCTCTTTTCAATTTTCAGCCCTTCATGAAGAAACCGGACTCTCCAAAGGTGAAGCGTTAAAACCCTACGTGTTTTTTCCTGGAATCCTTCGCCTTCTCGCATTTCTACTCATCATCATCGCCTTGGCGCGTCCGCAAAAAGGACTTCGCTCAGAAGAAACCACCGCCAAGGCGACCGACATTATGATTTGCTTGGACGCTTCCCGTTCGATGTTGGCTGTTGATTTCAAACCTGAAAACAGGTTTCAAGTGGCCAAAAACGTTATTGCGGATTTCATCAAAGCCCGCGAGCAAGACCGAATAGGATTGGTTTTATTCGCGGAACATGCCATCACCCAATGCCCACTCACCACTGACAAAACGGCGCTGCTGTCGATCCTTGATTCCATCCAAGTCGGATCCATATCACCGGACCGGACCGCCGTTGGTATCGGGATCGCCACCAGCGTTAACCGTCTCAAAAATTCACAAGCCAAAAGTAAAGTCATGATTCTAGTAACCGATGGGGCGAACAATGCGGGGAATATTGATCCCCTCACAGCCGCCAAATCAGCGGCAGCTTATGGAATAAAAATACATGCCATAGGAGCGGGATCCCCAGAAGACACTTTTATTCCGATTGATGACCCAACCTTTGGCAAGCGGATGGTTCCCATGCGCAGCGACCTTAATGAAGATGAACTCTTAAAAATTACTGTCGAATCGGGCGGCAAATATTTCAGGGCCAAAACATCGGGTGCGCTTAAAACGATTTTTAACGAAATCGACGCGATGGAGAAAACCGACATTAAGATAAAAGAATATGTGGACTATAAAGAGCTTTATTGGCCCCTTCTTTTGGGGGCGCTGTTTTTTCTTTTTTGTGAATTTACTTTGATTAAAACGAAATACAGGACTTTGCCCTGATGGGATTTCATTATCCACAAACACTTTCTTCTCTTTTGGCTTTCGCCCTGCTAGCGGCCCTGTTTGCATGGTCCAGGTGGCACCGCCTCCGTGACTTAAGTCGATTGGGTGATTGGCGATTGGTTCGCCAAATGGTCGCCATAGAAGCCATCAAACGTCGCCATCTTAAGGATATCCTTGCCTTGATGGGGTTATTCTTAATTATTATTTCTGCCGCTGGACCTCAATTCGGATCCAACCTCAAAGAGGTCAAACAACGAGGTGTTGACGTGTTTATCGCGATGGATACCTCACGCAGTATGTTGGCTGAAGATGTGCCTCCCTCCAGGTTGGACCGGGCCAAAAGATCCCTGGGGCTCTTGATTGAAAAATGTGCTGGGAACAGAATTGGGATTATCGCTTTCGCCAAACATGCCGTGATTCAATGCCCCCTGACGGTGGATACCGACGCCGCCCGTATGTTTTTGGAAATTCTTGACGATAAAACCGTACCGGAACAAGGCACTGCCATTGGAGAGGCCATCGAACTCGCGCTTGAAAGCTTCTCCAAAGATGACAAAAGCGGTCGGGCTATTGTTTTATTGACTGACGGAGAGGACCACAAATCAGACCCCTTGGGCATGGCCAAAAAAGCGAAAGAAGCCGGCGTGGTTATTTTCACGATCGGAATTGGAACAACCAAAGGAGAAGTCATCAAAGATAGAGATGAAACCGGAAAAATCACATCGTTCCACAAACATCAGGGGGAAATGGTCCTCAGTCGACTGGATGACGCGCTGCTCAATCAATTGGCCCAAATCACGGGAGGGCGGTACTACCGTTCCAGTTCCACCGATTCTGAAATCGATGAAATCGCCGACGCCTTAAATGGATTTGAAAAAAAAGAATTCGCTACCAAACTTTTTGAACGCCTCAAAGAGCGCTACCAAATCTTTCTTTTAATTGGATTCATGCTCTTACTCTTTGAATTTTTCTTTGGTGAGAACCCGCAGCAACTCAAACGAATCAAAAAGAAATTAAACCGGCTTCCAGACGCGCTTCAAAAGTGGCGATTGCGGAAAACGGCGTTTGTTCTGCTCCTACTGATTCTTCCCTTAGGCCCGGCCCAAGCGGGGTATAAGGATCATGTAAGGAAGGGGAATAAACTCTTAAAAAAGGGAGATGCTGCTGCGGCGCGTGCTGAATTTGAGGCCGCTCGAATTGATTTGCCCGAGGAAGCTTTCCTTCCCTATAACATCGCCGCCACCTATTATCTGGAGGGAAATTTGGAAGAGGCTCAAAAGTATTATGAGCAAGCGGCGGCCATGACTCTTAATCGTGATCTCAAATCAAAAATCGCTTACAATCAAGGGCATCTCTTGTTCAATATGGGAGAAAAAGAAAAAGCCATTGAGAAATTCAAAGAGGTTCTCAAATTAACGCCTCAAGATGTGGATGCCAAATACAATATTGAATACATCAAAGCGGGTCTTAAACCCAAGAACCCTCCGCCACAACAGAAAAAACAAAATGGGGATGGAGAGAAAAAGGATGAAAAGAAGTCGGATCAGAAAAATGAATCTGACGACCAAAATCAAAAAGACCCCGGATCTCAAAAAGAAAAGAAACCCGGAGAAATCTCAAAAGAAGATGCAGAACGTATTCTGCAAATGATGCAAGATGAAGAGTCTGATAAAATGAAAGATGCCAAATTGCATAAATATGGTTTGGAAAAACAAAAAGATGAAAAGAAAAATCAAAATGGCGAAGATTGGTAATCGAAAAATTCTCTTAAGTTTAATCGTATTCTTAACACTTCCTTTGGCGGTGAGAGCTGAGCCCACGGTCACGGCTCGGGTCAGCGCCACCGAGGTCAACATCAACAGCCAACTGATGCTTTCAATTGAAGTTTCTGGTATTTCAAACTTGAACGGAACACCTAACCTTTCACTTCCAGATTTTGAAATTCAACCCGCGGGCCAAACCAGCTCCTTCCAATGGATTAATGGTCAAAGTTCTTCTTTGATCACTCTTAACTATGTGCTCACACCGACAAAATCGGGGTCCGTTCAAATACCGCCCATATCATTGAATGTGGATGGAAAAAGCTACACGACCCAGCCCATCACCATCCAAGTTCGACCCGACATGTCCACCCCCACTGTTGCACCTCAAAACAATGAGCCTTCAAATCGGTCCGTTCAGGTTCCGGCGGAGGGAATCAAACCCTTGTTCATGACGGCCACGGTTGACTCCGATAAAGTGGTGGTGGGCCAACAAATCCTGCTCAAAGTGCAATTTCTTAAACGACCCGATATTCGGTTTACCTCTCAAGCTCGCTATACCGCCCCAGACATGACGGGGTTTCTGGTAGAACCTCTCAAACAACAAGAATACTCGACCTCCATCAATGGCGTGCGCTATGACGTCACCGAACTTCCCTATGCTCTTTTCCCCACGTCTGATGGGGAATTTGCCATCGGCAGTGCCCGAGTTGAACTCGCTATTCGTGCTGAACCTGACCCATTTGATCCCAATAGTTTCTTTCAAAACTTTTTCGGGCGGAGCCAAGTGGTCAACCTTAACACCCGCGCCATTCCCATACGCGTTCGGGCGCTTCCAGCCAACAAACCCACCAACTTCTCTGGAGCTGTGGGTCGATTTAAAATCAAGGCAAAGGTGGACGCGAATCAATTTGAGGTGGGAAAACCCTTTAATCTTCTCGTTACCGTTGAGGGTGTCGGCAACATCAAAGCCATTAAGGAACCCACGTTTCCGGATCTTCGCGGTTTTCGACGATATGAAACCATCTCTGATTCAAAAGTTTCGACCGACAATAAATTTGTAAACGGAAGCAAGGAATTTAAAATTCTATTGATTCCACAAGTGTCCGGCCAACTGACCATTCCCCCTATCTCATTTGTATATTACAGCCCCACCAAAAATGATTACGTGACAGAAGTGACCTCTGAAATTCCGCTCCAAGTAAAACCCGGAACCTTAAACCAGGCAGAAGGAGAAACGTCTCAACCTGGTCCCGCCGGTCAAACTCTGACTGGAGTTCGCGTTATGGAGAAGGATATTCGATTCATTAAAGCAGGAAAGGTTCGCCCCATGAAACCCCCGTTCTATCGGCGTCCCTTGTTCATTGTTTTAAATTTCCTGCCCCCTTTGTTCGCTTTTGTGGCCTTTTTATCGAGGCGGCAATCTCTGAAACGCATTGAAAATGCGACGGAGTATCGTGCGAAAGGCGCCTTTAAATCAGCAAAAGAGAAACTGAATCGAACCCGGAAGTCCATGAACACAGCCGATGCGGTAACTTTTTACGGCAACCTGCATGCGGCTATGGCTGGGTTTATTGCAGACAAGTTTTCGGTGTCGGTTTCAGGACTCATCTGGGAAGAGGTGGAACAAAAACTTAAGGGAAAAAATGTATCGCCCTCCTTGATCAAGGATATTCACGATATTTTTGACCAAGCCGATATGGCTCGATTTGCCACCACCTCCTTCACAGATGAATCGAGAGAATCCGCATTGACCCGCGCCAATGAACTCTTAAAACAACTTGATGAGGCCCTCAAATGAAAAAGATTTTTTTATTGGGATCCATGATGATTTCAACTTTGACCTTTGCGCAACAGGGAACCGCTCTCATGGATCAACTAAACAAAGCCAACCAGTTCTACGAAAAGGGGGAAATTGACCAAGCCGGAGAGCTTTATCAGACCCTGATCCAGAAAGGTTTTGAAGGGCCGGAACTTTATTACAACCTCGGAAATATTTTTTATCGCAAAGGAGAAAGAGGGAAAGCGGTTTTGTGGTATGAACGGGCCCACCTCTTGGCCCCCCGTGATTCGGATATCGCATTTAATCTTTCTCTGGCAAAATCCCACATCAAAGAAGAGGAGGGGAACCTTCTTCGACGAATTTTTCTTACCTTCTCTGAAAATGAATTAAGCGTGGCTTTGACTCTGTTGCTTTGGTTGTTTTTTGGAATTCTAGGTGCACGAACGTTGAGATGGATTAAAAATGAAAGCTGGACCACTCCACTCCTTTGGTTTTTGGGTTTGTCGCTCTCGCTGCTTACCCTTTGGTCAGGGGTCAGTCTGACGTTTCACCGTCAACCCACTGGTATCGTGGTTAATCCCCCTGGAGAAGTGAGAAATGGCCCTGGATCGGATTACGCTGTTGGATTTACGATTCCGGAAGGAAGCCAAGTACTTATTCTCAACCGCCGGCCGGAGTGGACACAAGTGGGAGTCCCTCATCAAGGTCTTAAAGGGTGGATGCCCAACACCGACGTGGAACCGCTCCGACTTACTCCCCCTTCGTTAAACTAACGTCCATGGATTGGACGTATCCCTCCTTGTTTCCCGGCAATTGAATACGGTACCACTCTTTTCCGGCACCGGCCTCCATTTCCAAAATTTTATACACCGTGGGTGGGGAGATCTGCTCAATCATCTTTGCCGTGATGGAGGGTCGAGAATAGACCCCCACTCCTTTCACCGTTGCTTTCACATACTCAGCTTCAAAAGCTGATTTTTTCCCGCGAATTCCCAGTGGTTCTTTGGGCAGGGTCAGTTCAACGGGTTGCTGTACATCGGCTAATCTTAAATCGAATCCTCTGGCCCAAGCGGACTCTCCGGCTCTAATTTGAAGAAGAAACCATCGGTCCACACCCACCTTTTCTGATCGAATGGCCATATAGGGAGTCTCTTCAGCCAAACGACCTATTATTTTTGCTTTTTCAGATGGTTTCTCAAAGGTGGGTACATCTTCGATAGCAGCTTCAAAATAAGTGGACTCTTTGCGAGGTTGATCCATCCCACCTTCTGAATCTGATGGTTTTGTACCAACGGCCGGTGTGATACTTTCGGGCGAAAGATTGAATACCGACAAGAACTTTCCATTGGCCCACCCACTTCCTTTTTTGGTTTTCACCTGATACCACTTATCTTCTCCAATCATAACTTCGAAATCTGCTTTCCCTTTTGTTCCGGCGGGTAAAACATTGCCATTGGGGGTATCGCCTGGATTTTGGAAGAGCGTGACATCTTGACCTTTGACTTCAAAAATCACGTCGACGTAATTCATCAAGGAGCGGGATTTGGGAACAATCTTGTCTGGAGGCGGCAATTGATCATCCGGAATGGATGCCACCTGTTGATCAACAGATCGAATAGGTTCAGGTGTTGTCGCCTGATCGACTTTCGCAATCTCCGTCTCCTTTTCCCCAGGAATAGGGAAGGTTTTGGGAGGAATTTTTTCCGTTTGAGAGGTGGTTCCCGAAG
This sequence comes from Elusimicrobiota bacterium, assembly GCA_022072025.1. Taxonomy (NCBI): domain Bacteria; kingdom Pseudomonadati; phylum Elusimicrobiota; species Elusimicrobiota bacterium. Next base: position 14,592 of record JAJVIP010000001.1, on the reverse strand, counting down.
GCGTCTTAGTCGGCGCCTGTTTCGACGTTGCGAGATCGACTTTGGGCTTGGCCACTTCTTTGGGAGATGTGGATTTTGAAGGGGGAGGAACCTTGACCGCTGATTGAGGAGCCACAGGTTTTTTCTTGGCTTCTTCCACTTTTGCTCGGGCCAGCATTAATTTTTTAAGCAATTCCTGTCTCAAAATTTGGTCTCTCTTTTCGATCGCGGCCCGTGTCTGGTCTTCCCGCAATTTCCGCCGTTCGGCCAACAACTTTTTCTCCACATCAGAAATTTTTAGTTCCCGGGGGTAAGGGGGTTGAGTTTGAGCCAAGCGAATCAAGGTCCGTTCCTCTTTGGAGGTTTCTTCGGACTGAAGGCGGTTTTGAAGATAACTTGCCACCCCTTCATGTCCCAGGCGCAACAAGACCAGCGCCACCGGCAAGCGGAGCGACGGCCAAGGTGGATTTTTATAATAAGGAATCAATAAGGTGCGCGCCGTACTGGGTTCAGAAACGGCGCGAATATTAAACAGCGCTTTTTCTATGGCCAATTGCCCGGCCGGATCCTTTTCTTTTTCAAACCGAGGTATTAACAAGAATACAGCATCTTCGGCCACCACATCAGAGATCCAATTGGCGGCATGACGCCTAACCACCACATCCGGCAGTTGCAACATAAAAGCAAAAACGACTTCAGCATAGGCCCGAATCAAAGGTTGCCGAATGCCACCTTCGGCGCGAATTTTCTTGATGAGGTTATCTATATAAGGCGCCTCTTCATCATAAAGACCCAACAGGCCTCCTTTGGGTAATTCATTGAGAAAGGGTTGAATCCAATCGGCCGCACTTTCAAATTTAAGCATGGCCAAAAGGGCGCGTATCCTTTTTTCCTCAGTAAAGCGGGGATCACCGGCGATGTCCAAAAGTGGGCTCGCCCTTTTTTCATTGATATAGGAAGCCAATCGAACACTAAAAAGAAAATCCTGATCAGGAGGGGGATTTACAAATCCCAGGTCAATTCGAGACACCTGATAAATCCCAGTGGAAATTTTTCCATAAAGAACGGTAATACCCTCGACCGCAGGAATAACGCCTTTATCAACAACTGATTTTAGAGGGGAGAGAAGGGCATAGGAAACCCCAAATCCCAGGACCGCCAATATGATCAGCACGGACTTAATTTCTCGTTCAAAACGGACAAAAAAGGTTGGTCCAGTATAGGGGCTCATATAATGATTGAATTCTAACCGGAATGAGCTGTATTTTCAGTTGGTTTTTTGTTTTTTATTTATCTCGATAATTTGAATGGTTTCATAGAGTCCAAGGCAGAGAACTTCCGTTAAGGTGGAGTGACTCTCAATGCCCGATGCGGACACCGTGCAGAGAAACCTTGTATTTTTTATTCCGTAAAGCGCGCGTTGATAGAGGGGAATCCAAAATCGTTTAATGAACAGTCGGGACCACACTCCCTTTTTTCCATCTAAAAGCGTGGTGGGTTCGGTTGAAAAAGTGAATAAACTTTCTTTTTTGGGTTTAACTGAAAGGGTTTGGGCCAACTTATTTAGAAAATCGACAGGATGCGCGGTTGGATTTTCCAATTCTCGAACCCGGATCGTCACTTCAGAAACACCCATGTATTGTTCTCGGTTGGCCGGTTGCAATCTTACCGCCGCTTCGGTTTTGGAGTGGAGGGTTTCCGTTTGCCATCCCTGAGGAACACGCGCCGTAAATAGGCCCAACGGATCCTCGTATGTTTGATTCAATCGAGGCATTTGCAGGGAATCATTTGAGAGCGGGGTGAGAAACAAGGAATTAAGAACCATTCCCACAATTAACAGCAAAATATGCACTCCCATCAAATAATACAAGAGCACCTGTTTTTGACGATACAATCCCGCAATAGCGAATCCCGCTCCCAATCCGGAGGCGACAAAAATTCCCCAAGGCCCAACAAAAATTCCGAGGCCCAAAGAAAAGACCAGCGCCCCGATTGATAGAAAGACCCAAAGGGGCTGAGATGGTTTGGAAAATTCAAGAATGGCCATGGTGTGTTAGTTTACCCTATACCGTCGAAAAAAGTATGATCCCCGCATGTTTAATCTCCAACAACTCAAGAAAATGTTTCAGAAAATTCAAGTGATCCGATCCCCCAAACACCGATTGGCGACCTTTGGTGCATCCCGAATTCAATATCAATTGGTGACCGATATTCCAGGCCTCAAGGACCGATCTCGCTTGCGAGAGGGAATCGTTACCGCCCATAAGCCAGCTATTATTACCCAACAATCACTGAAAGATCAATTCAAAGGGTTTGGCGATGATGTCAATGAATACTTTGACACACTCATCAGTCAATATGGAAAAGCGTTGAGAGGTCTTGAATATCAATTCACCAATCAAATTGAATCAACCCGTATTGAATTGGTTCCGCCAGAAAGGTTGCTCGACAACTTGAGCAAAGAGTTTGATCGGGGGGAGGCCTACAATTCAGCGTTGATATATGGATCCGATCGAATTTGGGAACTCTCCATAATGAAATTCATAATTGAGGAAACCATGGCGTCGTTCAAGGCAAATCTACAAGAGCTTGAAGACCGCGGTTTTTTTGAGAGCCAAGAACGTGGAATTCGTCAAAAAAGGCGAGAAATAGACCATCTGTTCAAAGTGGCTCAAAAAGATCGCAGCGCCATATCGGTTCTCGGTTCCAAATTAAAAGAATATGGTCTCTTCGATCGGTATCAAGACGCCTTTTTCCAATTGATCAAACCATGAAAATCCTGCTCGTTTCTCCTCGGGGTTTTTGCGCTGGCGTCCGTCGCGCAATTGAAATTGTGGACATGGCTCTTAAAAAATACCCCCCTCCCATTTATGTGCGGAAAGAAATCGTCCACAACAAAGCGGTGGTGGAGGACTTCAAAAAACGCGGTGTTGTTTTTATTGATGAGGTAAATGAGGCTCCCGCTGGCAGCTGCGTGATCTACAGCGCTCATGGAATTGCTCCGGAAGTTAGAGAAAAATCTCAACAACTTCAACTGCAAACCATTGACGCCACCTGTCCCCTCGTCACCAAGGTTCACCTCGAAGTGCATCGATTTTTAAGAGAAGGCTATACCCTTCTATTGATTGGGCACAAAGACCATGATGAGGTGGTCGGGACCATGGGGGAAGCCCCGGGAAAAATTCAATTGGTGGAGACAACTCATGATATTTCATCTCTCAAAATCCCCGATCCAAACAAAGTGATGGTTTTGACTCAAACCACGCTCAGCATAGATGAAACCAAAGGAATTCTTTCCGCCATTCGATCCCAATATCCCAACGCTTCCACCCCGCCAAAAGATGATATTTGTTATGCCACACAAAACCGTCAAGACGCGGTTCGGGAACTTCTTCAACATGGCATTGATCTTCTCTTGGTGGTAGGATCAAAAAATAGCTCGAATTCACAACGTCTTTGTGATGTGGCCAGGGATGCCGGTGTGGCTTCCCATTTGATTGATCAGGCCAACGAAATCAATCCCGCTTGGCTTTTAGGGATCCAAAAAATCGGATTAACGGCTGGAGCTTCTGCCCCTGAATATTTGGTTCAAGAAGTGGTCCGTACCCTGGCCAAAAGCCATCAAGCCACTGTGGAAGAGGTGTTTGTAAGAGAAGAAAATGTGGTTTTTTCTCTTCCAAAAGAGCTTTTGCAACCCCTTGCGCCAACTGCTCAGTAATTCGCCAAAAACTCTCACCATTGTCACGGCCTTGTAACAAACCTCCCTATATCCTGACCCCAGAGATATATAGGAGGCTGTATGAAAAAGTTGGTGTTGGTTACATTGATTCTGCTCAGTCCCCTGCTTGCCAAAGCGACCCCTTACACAACCTCGCCCGAATTCGAACTCTCTTTTGATATTCCAATCCAATTTTCAACCTCTGGCGAAACAAAAACATTGGACTGGGGATGCCCCATCGATAATGAACAAGTGGAGGGTGAAAACAAAAAATCTGTTGTGAACCAATTGATTTCGCAGTGTATTGAACAGGTGAGCCGTGCGGCCAAATCCAAACCAGACGTCATAGCAGTGTTACAAGCTTCCGTAATCGCTCCAGACCTGGCCATTCAAGAAGAAAGAAAAGGTCTCCACCGCGTCAATGGAACAATTTTCCTTCAAACCATCGTTTCCATGAATCGGGGGGGAAAATGAAACAGGAAATTTTGAAACCCAAAGAAGAAAACTTGTTTTCATTGGCAACTGAAATGGGACTTGTGATAACGTCAGAGGAGACCACAAAGGAGAAAGAACCCAAAAACATCCATGGACCGGTTTCCCACCAAAAACCGTTTTCGCAACTCACCTAAAATTAATCTCAATATTATCAGGAAAAAATCTGCCATCCCGGCATGCTTTATGGCTGGGTTCCAACTTTTAATTGCCGTGGACATTTTAAATGCTTTTGAAGCTTACGATCTCATTGACGCCGTCTTATCGAAGGAAAAACAGCCCCGCATACTCAACTCTGCCGACATTGAATTAAAACCACAGGACCCCCAACCCCTTTTTTCGCCATCGGGAGATTTTAACGGGGATGGTTTAATGGATATGGCAATCGCCGGGATTTATGGATTTCCCAAGAAAGAAGCCTATTTTTTATTGGTGGGAACCCAACTTCAAAACCCGGTTCGGTATAAAACCCTTTTTTTTAAGGAATATTCCAAGCCCATCTTTATCCACAAACCAGGAACCACGGGCGTCAAAGATCCCGGAAACCAAGCCTTCTCCACCACCCCCTGCTCAGATTGTACCGATGGAACCGACTACCACTGGAACAAAGAACGGGAATCATTTGATCTGCGCCCCTGGGAAAGCCGGATGCGCGAATACAAAAACCTTCCACACATTCCGGAGTTGGACATGGTATCGCCAGAAACAGTTGATAAAGCGCTGCAAATTGTCGGGAATTTGACGGATGTGAAATTATTTATTGCCGGCCTCAAAAAATCAAAAAGAGACTTGGGCACCCGTGTCAAACCCGCGGGACTTAAATCAACGACACCCGCCACACAAGTTCGCGTGCAAATATTTGAAAAGAAAAAGGGGGGAGAGAAACTTTACGATGAGATATTGGTGGATGTGGAGAGTGGGAAAGTATTGAGTCGGAAATCTCAGCGCAAATAATCCTTGATGATTTCGGGCACATCATCCAGCGTGACCTGGGTGAGAAATTCATTTTGGGGCATAACCATCACATTCGGCCCCATCTCGCACTTTTCTTGGCAACCCGATTTGGCCACTCGAACATTGGCCTGCAATTTATTTTGTTTAACATACTCTCTCAGGCGTCCGAGAATCAACTCCCCGCAACGTCCCGCGCCCGCGCAACTGATGCGCTCGCCCTCCGGGCGCGCATTGGTACAAACGAATATTACTTGCTTATAAGGAAGCGAGGTTTTATTCACGCCGAAACCGGTTCGTTCCTTTTTTCAACAGGCTGATTTTTCCTGAGCGATACTTCTGGCGCCACTGCCACTGTCAATTCATCCTCCGACATGTTTTTGGGGAATTTTTTCAGACGGTCGTATCGGGTGGTACGTTGCACCGCATCAAAGCCGGCCTCATGAATGAGTTGAATGGTTTCTTTCAGGGTTGTGACATTCACAAACCCAGCCTCAGCATGAACATTTTCTTCATACAAAGTTCCGCCGAAATCATCGGCCCCAAAAAAGAGCGCGGCCTGCCCCGTTTTTTTCCCTTCGGAAAACCAAGAAGCCTGAATATGATCGAAATTATCTAGATAAAGACGCGAGGCCGCAAGCATTCGCAAATAGGGAACGGGTCCAGCACGGCGGGGAAACCGTCGTTCAAGAACAGTGTTGTCGGGTTTGAAACTCCAGGGAATAAACGCCGTAAACCCACCGCCATTGTTGAGAGATTTCGAAGAGTCTTGGAGAGATCGAATTTGGTTCCAATGTTCCACCACGTCCTCTGGTTCTTCGATATGACCATACATCATGGTCGCGGTTGAAGTGAAACCTTGCCTGTGGGCTTCCCGGTGCACCTCAAGCCACGCTTCCGGCCCACCTTTCTTGGGGGAGAGTTTTTTGCGAACTCTTTCACTTAAAATTTCTGCGCCGCCCCCAGGAAGAGTGTGCTGTCCGGCCTTCTTTAATTCGGCCAACACTTGAGAAACAGAACAACCATTGACCTGCGCCATGGTTTGAATTTCAGATGCGGTGAAAAAATGCGGAGTTACAGATGGAAATCTTTCGCGGGTTTCTCGAATGAGGCTTAAATAATAATCAAACGGAATGGCCCGATTGTGCCCCCCCTGAAGAAGAATGGTGGTGACCCCCAATTTTACCGACCGGTCAATTTTTTCCATCACTTGGTCGATGGTCAACGTGTACGAATCTTTGTCTTGGGGACGCCTAAAAAAAGCACAGAAATGACAATCGGTGTCGCAAATGTTCGTGTAATTGGGGTTTGAATCAATGATGAAAGTAATTTCTTTCTCAGGAGAACGGCGATAACGTTCCTCCATCGCCATTTGACCCAACCAATTGAGCGGCGCATCTTTGAGCAAAAACAAACCTTCTTGAGACGTTAAGCGTTCTCGGTTTAAGATTTTTTTTTCAATGAGAGGCAAGTTCACGCAACACTCCTGGTTGGCAAAGTCTTTGGAATTCATTTTCAGATGAAACCGATCCCACAGGCAAATCATAAATAAACTCGCTTAAGTAGGATTTAACAAACATCGGTGAAAGGTTCGAACGCAGGGCCACGCTTGAAGAAATCTCTCCAAGAGCCGCAAGCCCTTTTTTGAGATTTTGGGCGACTTCATCATTCAATTCTTTCTTTTTAGAGGGACTCAAATCGCGGCGAACAACCCATCGAGCAAAAATGAAAGGAGTTTGTTTCCAATTCCACCACTCAGTGGCCAAATCTGTGACATAGGGCCAGACCTGGCCCAAGGGTTGGTTGGTCATGCCAAGGGCCTGATCGCCAATTACAAGCCAAGCGGCATCTTGCGCTTCCAAGCCATTTCTCATTCGGACTTGATGATTGTATTTATAGCGAATAAGAACGTCGCAGAGCGCGGCGGAGGTAAGGGATTCTTTGGTGACACCCATCATGACATGATCCAACTCAGAAAACGGGACTCGAGACAACACATACACGCTTCGGCACCGTTCTTTGGCCGCAATACACCATCCGCTCAAAGGCTCAAATTCATTTGACAGGGCCCAACATTCCACCAACGGAAGGGGGCCCGCCACAATCTCCCCCTGGCGTGCCAGCAAAGACAAATCCCTTGGGGTTCCAGGGACAAGAGTGAAACGATCAGTCGGCCATGTGTAGAAGAAGGGCTCTGTGTTGATATAGGAAATCCGTCCGATTTTCAAACCAACGCCCCCACGGGTTCTCTGTGTAACTCGAACCGTCGAACTTCATGATAGAGGCAATCTCTCTCTACAGGAATGCGATGAGATTCTCGAATAAGATTCACCAAACGTTCCCGTGCCATTCGTAGAGGGGAAGAAGCCTTGGCCGCATGCATAATTTTTTCTTCGCCAATGGTTCCGTCAATGTCATCGGCTCCAAAATTAAGCGCGATGGACGCCGTGTCTTCCCCCATGGTCACCCAATAAGCTTTGATGTGGTCAAAATTGTCGAGCATCAACCGCGCAACAGCAATCATTTTTAAATCGTCGACAACAGACGTTTGCCGTTTGACCACCTGGGTGGTTCCCGGTTGATAGGCGAGCGGAATAAAAGAGAGAAACCCACCGGTTTCATCCTGAAGCTCTCGCAATTTGAGCATGTGCTGAAGCCGTTCATCGATGGTTTCCATGTGTCCATAAAGTAAAGTGGAATTCGACCGGAGCCCCAATTGATGAGCGGTGCGGTGCACCTCCAACCATTTTGGCGCGCCGATTTTGAAGGGGTAAAGAGCTTTGCGAACCCGTTCGCTGAACACCTCCGCTCCCCCGCCTGGAATACAGACCACTCCTTCATCTTTCATGATTTGCAAAATCTCTTTTATGGATTTGTTTTCTCGCCGAGCAAAAAAATCAATCTCAACGGCGGTATAGGCCTTTACCTGAATGGCGGGAAAATTCTTCCGAACAACGCGAATGACGTCCAAATACTCATCAAATGTCCAACCACGGTAGAGCCCGCTCACAATATGAACTTCATGAAGGTCATTGTTTAATTTGGAGAGGATTTCGTCAGTGGACATTCGATAGGCGTTTGGCCAATTTTCTTTGGAAGCGTAATCGCAAAAATGACATGAAAGAACACAAATATTGGTTGGGTTGATTTGACGGTTCATGACGAAAGTGGCCACTTGGCCCGTTTTTTGTTCTTTGACCCAATTGGCCATGGTCCCGACCCCGTGTAGGTCCGAGCTTGCGAAAAGGGATCGTCCATCTTCAAATGAAAGACGTTCGCCATTTTGAATTTTTCTCCACAGAGGAACGATGTTGGGATCTTTAATCTGCATAGATATTATTCAATTCCATACTCCGGCCACCGACGGTTCACCCGCTCAATGATCTCTTGATTCATAACCAAGGGTTCTGGATAATCCGGCTTCCAAGTCGCGTCGATGAATAGCGGACCAGAATAAACCGGGTGGCCTCTGTGAAGGGCCGTTTTTCCAAAAAAGGTGTCGCGGTGACAATCAAAGCGAGTAAACAGACCCCACAAAAGCAAGGTGTTATCATTTAAGGGAACATCCTCGCTGACCGTCGCTACCATTGAAAACCCTTGAAAGGCAGGCGAGGTTAACATTTTTTCCAAAACCTCTCGGCCTCCGCTCGTGACTTGGAGAACCAACATAGTCCCTTCTAAAATCCGAGCTTCTTTAATCCGAGGATCCAATTGTCCAATAGACTGAATATCCAATGACACCGGTGGCCGGTCGTTGAATTTTCGGGGTCCTGCTGTGGCATCGATAATAAATTTGCTCCCCAGATTCATTTTTCCGCTGGTGAAATCGAGCGTGTCTTGTGAGGTACCAGGCAAAAGTAAGAAATCATCTTTGGGATCAAAAAAATTTCGAATGGATTTGAGGACCGCGTTGAAATTCCTGGCATCGACATCGGCATCGACCACCACCACACACTTGGTCAGCGCCAATTGGCCTTCTCCCAAGGCCCACAAGGCGGTTTTGATGGCTTCTTTTTCAAAACGTTGTTTGACTGAAATCACCAACAAATTGTGGAACCCCGCTTCTTGATAAGCCCAAAGGTCGCTAATTTCGGGATGCATGATTTTAAGAAGGGGAAGAAGCATTTCTTGAACCGCATCTCCAATCACTTGATCTTCTTGAGGAGGTTTTCCAACCACCGCAATGGGGAAAATGGCTTGAGGCCTGTGCCATATCCGCTCCACTTGGAAAACCGGAAAAGGGGCTTCCAATGAATAATGTCCAAAGTGATCTCCATAGGGCCCCTCTTGTCGCCTCTGATGAGGAGAAACAAATCCTTCCAAAGCAAACTCCGCTTCTGCTGGAACGGGAAACTTGGGCCGGGTCAAATCCGTTACGGCGGTGGCTGTTCCTCTCAAAAAACCCGCAAAAGACATTTCACTTAAACCCTCAGGCAAAGGCAAAATTCCGCACATCATAAGAATGGGATCCGCTCCCACAATCACCACGACAGGCAACTTTTCATCACGCGCTTCGGCTTCTTGATAGTGATAACCGCCTCCCTTCCCAATTTGCCAATGCATTCCCGTTTTATTTTTTCCATAAACATGCATTCGGTACACACCCATGTTTTGTTTACCATCTTTCGGACTTTGGGTGATCACAAGCGGAAATGTAATGAACTTACCACCATCTTTGGGCCAGGATTGAGCCAATGGCAACAGATCCATATTGGCCGGCTCCATTTTATTCATGGTGAGAGACGCGCGCGCCACAAACTTGGGTTTCATTTTGAGGACCCGCACAAGCCCTGAGCGGTTATGCCACAATTTCTGAGGACTCGGGGGCATCAAACTCTCCGCTAAGTGAGACAGCTCTTGTCCGACTTGAGCGGGGGACCGTCCCAAGGCCCACTCCACGCGCCGCGCTGCCCCCAAAACATTGATCAAGAGAGGGAACCGCGATCCTTTAATATTTTCGAACAACAAAGCGGGTCCGGACTTTTTAACAACACGAGTGGCGATTTCAGTGACTTCCAAAACAGGATCGACTTCCGCCTTGATTCGGATCAAATCCTTTTCTTTCTCAAGATGGGAAACAAACGTTTGGAGGTTCTTAAAGGGCATTTTGTCGCCATCCCGATTTTTCTGAGGGAAGGTTCAGAGTGGTCAACAGGTGATCGACAAATCGGCCGATGGTCTCCTCATTCGTCAGTGATTTGAAATAGAACGGAGGGCACAAGGGCATAATGGTCACCCCAAGACGGGAAAGTTTGAGCGCATTTTCAAGCGCGATGGCGGAGAGGGGGGATTCTCGAAGACCCAAAATCATCCGACGATTTTCTTTCAGCGCCACCTCGCCTACACGAGCGACCAAATTTTCACCAATCCCATTCGCAATTCGGCCCAAAGTTGAGAGAGAACAAGGGAGGATCACATACTGATCAAAGGGAATGGTTCCGGAAGCAAATGGAGCGGATAAATCGTCCCCTGAGAAAATTTTTTCTATGTAAGGGGAAAGGTCCTCGGGTACCAATCCGGTTTCCTGATGAAGCACCGCTTTACCCCAACGTGAGATAATTAAAAATTTTTCTCCAGGGCATCTCTTTAAAAATTCCACCCCCACTGCTGTTCCAGAGGCGCCAGTGATGGCCACCACCGTTCTCATAGCGCAGTTCCGCCGCAACCCAACAAGAGATCACGCATGGCCGTCGTCCCGGCCCATATTTTAAAGGATGTGTACGCCGAGAAGAGCATAAGCCGGGACCCAGCCTCTCCAGAGGGGGAGGTGATCCCATCACACCTTCTGCCGGAACGACTGGGCCCCGGCTTATACACTTGCCAACCATCACTCCACTTAAAGGCTAGGCCGGGGCGACGGCGTTCTTCAAACGTTTCTTCGCATAAAAACAAGATCCCACGAATCCCTTTCATAGACCCTTTATTCCTGAGAGAACCATCAACAACACCACAAATCCAATGATCGTGTTGACCTGAAAAAATGAAAAATTTACGTTATTGGACATTCGATATTCGACCAAAAGCAACACCCCCAACAATCCCATTAACATCACCGTAATGGGACCCGAAAGAAAAGTGGCGTAAAGAAACACAATCAATACAAAGGCCAACAGGTGAAACCAACCCGCCAACCGAAGGGCTCGCGGAATCCCCCAAGCTGCGGGCAATGAATAAACCCCCATTTCACGGTCGAACTCCTCATCCATGGTGGCATAGATAATGTCGAATCCCGCCAACCAAAACACACTAAAAAGTGAAAGGAGAACCACCGGAAAAATTCCATCAAAGGAGGATTTAACTGCGAAGAAACCCGCCAGAGGAATCAATGACCAAACCAAACCGAGACCCACATGGGTCCACTTGGTAAGGCGTTTAAAATAAGGGTAGGCGAAAAAACCAAGAAGCGGAATCCAAGAAAGTTTAAGACACAAGTCCGAAAGCAACCACGCCGCATACAAATAAAGCAACAACGCCAGAGTGGCCAAAAGCCATGCTTCCCATAGTTTCATTTTTCCACTGATCAAATGTCGATCCTGCGTGCGAGGGTTTTTGGCATCTATAGGGCGATCAATGATGCGATTTAACACCAAAGCGACAATTCGAGCCGATGCCCCTGCCAAAAAAATGAGGAATGTTTCTTTTAAGGTAGGCCATTTATGTTGCGCCAACAGAGCTCCAGCGAAAAACAAAGGAAGGGAAAAAAGAGTATGTTCGACTTTGATGAAGTCAGCGTAAGTTTTAAGAAAGGTCATGCTGGGAATGTTAGTTAATTTAGCGCTGGGACTTGCCGTGAGGGTTCAATCTCTTCATGAATCCTACCCAATGATTTGTTAAGAGAAACAGCGAACAAGGTCAGACTCAATGGCGCCAAATTCAGAGGCAACCCTGTTTCTCGCAGGTTTTGACCCCACAACGCCAAAGCCGGTTCACCGGCGTTGGGTTGATTAAGATGTGATTTCAAAAAGGGCGCCCCGTGAAGGGCATTCTCAAATAGATAGAGTTTGTTGTTGTCTATTCCTGCTTGAATGGGATCCAATCGAACCATCACTTCTTGTGAGGTCTGAGAAAAATTCCCTACGGCAATAATCATTGATTTTTTCCACCAACGAGCAAATGAGATCACACTAGAATTCCCATTTGGCAACAACACGAATTCCCCAAAACGCACAGGCATCGTTTTGGCCATGGCATCGATAAACATAACCAATTCATCCGGCAAATTGTTGTCATGTTGAATTATGCCAGGCAACAAAGTCAGAATAATAACCGCCAAAATTTTCCGATGTCGTTCCAGGTCATTTTTGCAGGGTTTGACGAGCGGAGATAAATTAAAAATGGACCGATACAACGCCTGGGCTGATTTCCCTCGAAGGAAGGCTTGAACATCTCCGACTCTGCCTTCCTGAAGCTGGTCCAATAAAATAGAAACCACACGGTCATTTTCATAAAAATCAAAACCCACATCTCGCATGAGTTTGACATGATCTCCCACCGCATCCGCAATAAAAATGAAATGCGGTTTTTTTGCTCTGACGGACGCAATTACATCCGCCCAAAATTCATATTGGCCACTCCGCCTGAGTTTGGGATCCAAGAACTCGACCGCATTTTCAATTCGAGCCCCAGAAGCCACATCCGCGAAACGATTTATGGTATCGGTTACCAGAGACCTGAGCGCCACACCCGACCATTCCATATTGGGTTGATTGGAATCTTTTCGAAATAGAACATTGGAGAATGAGAGACTGGGGAATAGCGTAACACCTGCCTTATCCGCGAGCTCAATTTGTCGAAAGAGGAATGGTTCTCCGAAATATTCAGAGGGAGAAGCTCTTTCCATTACCAAACCCGACGTAGAGAGCCAACCGAATCGACTTTGCTGAGCCGATACACCTTTCCAGAATTCTCTCTCGATTTTTCGGTGAAGAACGGGCTGCGTAATGGAAAAAGGCCATACCACCTCATGGAAAATTTTGGCAGATTTCTCTGAATTCTTTTTTACATGACCTCGCCGTAAAAGAAAAAACCATAACGTAGCGAGCGACAGGAGAAAGAGAAAATAAAAAACGTTGGCCATATTGCCTCCAGTTTTTTCAGCATTGGACTCGTCAACAACTTCAATTTGGCGGGAATCTATTAATGGCCAACCTCGAGAATAGTCGGCTATCCATTCCCGATAAATTTTCCGGGGTTCTTCCGGATGTATTTCAACAGGACGGGTGGGCTGGGGACCAGTAAAGTTAAGGCCAAGTCCTCTAAAAAATTCCGCGGTTTCTTTTTCCGACATACTCAAAAAAGCCTTCACGGATTTCCCCATGGCAGTGATGGTTGAGGGCGCAGACTGTCGGACGGTCTTCGAGCCCGATATTTCATCGATAGAATCATCTCCGGGCTCGTCTCTTCTCATTGGTTCAGCCAAAACCACTTTTGTGGTGGACCGCCCCAACACCAGAATAGATCGTTTTAATTTGGGGCTTTGCTCCACAAAAGCCACCCCCAACACTTGAATTACGCCACGAGAAGGATTTCCCGTGGTTTCCTGACCAAACTCAAGGATAATTTGTTGAAGTTTGGAAAAGTTCAAACGGTCTTTAGAGGAAAAACGAGAAAAAGGAATCACCAATTGAATTGGCTCATTGGGGGGGAAACCTTGGGTCGGAAGCGCGTCGGCTTCTATCTGAGAACCCGATTTTAAACGAAGTGAAAGACGCATATTGGGAAGAGAAGTCCACACCCACACCACAATGGAATTGTATTTTCTGACATCCAACGGTTTCTTAAGTTGAATGACTCCGTTGGCCCAACCGCCCTTGCTGTTTTGAAGCAACCTGAGACTTAACCCTTCATGCAAAATACTTTGTCCTCGTTTGAAACTGAACCGGCTCGGCGTGGCCGCTCCCAAAAACTGAACGGTTTCGATATGTTTGATGCGAAGAAACAACGAGGATTTGGCTGACAAGCCATAAGGAAGATTTTCAAGTTTTTCTTGAAGATCACTGGTCAGGTATGGTTTTTCTAATTGGGCGCGTGAAGCCTGAGAAGGAAGTATCCCTATAAAAACAAAAGGAAAACCGAGAAGAAAAACCCGAATAGATCGAGAGACAATCATGGACGGATTTAACAATAAAATATTCAAAATAACACTCCCTTAAAATTCACTTTATTAAGGTCATCATACCCCTCTTTAAATTAAGACCGCCTTAAGAAAGGCGTAATTATCGGTTAATTTTCGAATTTGGAATATCCGTTGCGGGTAACACCCAAAAAAAATCCAGATTTAAACTTTTGGCTTCACTCGCATTCCCCTCTCAATATCGCGTCATTTTGGGATTGTTGCAAAAGTAAGCCTCTAAGCCGTCATCCCGGTCCTTTTTCTGAGAGTTGTGTTCCCTGTGACGTGCATAAGCCGGGATCCATTCGTTCCGGCGATTGACGTGATAACCCGCCTTAAT